>JAICJP010000178.1 GCA_025928375.1 Candidatus Sulfotelmatobacter sp. | reverse complement strand
GCCTGCAATGTACTATCCCTTCAACCAGGGGACGGACACTTATTTCTCCCTGGTTGTGCGGACGTCCCAGTCCGAACAATCCGTCCTGCCGGCACTGGTTCGAGCCATCCGCGAAGTCGATCCGGGAATTGGCACTATGAACCCGACCACAATGAAAGCGCGGATCAATGAATCACCTAGCGCCTACCTGCATCGTTCCTCGGCTTGGCTGGTCGGAGGCTTCGCTTTCCTCGCGCTGCTGCTGGGAGTGGTCGGCCTCTATGGAGTGATCTCGTACTCCGTCACACAGAGGACGCGGGAAATAGGAGTTCGGATGGCTCTCGGCGCGCAGCGCGACTCTGTCCTGCAACTGGTTTTGAAGGAGGCGGGTGGGCTGGCCGCAGCGGGAATCGTTGTCGGCCTGCTGTGCGCCGTCGGAGCATCCAGCATGATGGGTGCGCTCCTGTTCGGAGTTCAGTCCTGGGATGCGGCAACGCTGGCCGCTGTTTCCGTCGTGCTCGCTGCCTCATCGCTGCTGGCAAGCTATGTGCCGGCACGCAGAGCAGCGAGCGTAGATCCGATGGAGGCGCTGCGGTACGAGTAGAGATGAGCAGTGAGCAATGGGCAAACCGGGTTGGCTCACTGCTCACGGTTCATGCGGGATGAAAGCACTGCCGTTCTAGTGAGGAGCAATGGGAACTTTAGTCCAAGATATTCGCTACGCTTTCCGGCAATTGCGCAATAGTCCTGGCTTCGCCGCCGTGGCCATCATCACGCTTGCCCTGGGCATCGGCGCCAACACAGCGGTTTTCAGTGTGGTGGACGCTGTGATGCTGCGACCATTGCCGTACTGGCAACCCGAGCGCCTGGTCGAGGCGGAATCCATAAATTCACACAATCCCCAGCCGAACGCTGCCTCTTATCCCGATTTCTTCGACTGGCGATCGCAGAACCATTCGTTTGAATATCTGGTTTCCTACCACGATTCGACATTTGTGTTAACGGGACTGGAACGGCCCATCCAGATCGATGCTGAGATCACGTCCTGGGATCTGCTGCCGGCCCTGGGAGTACGCCCGGAGTTTGGACGTGGATTCACTCCCGATGAGGAAAAGCAAGGAACCAAGGTTGTACTGATCAGTCATTCCCTATGGGTGTCACAACTTGGCGCGGATAAGAACGTCTTGGGGCGCAGTCTCCATTTCAGCGGCAGTCCCTTTACGATTATCGGGGTAATGCCGCCATCATTCAGATTTCCGGTGACTCGTCCGAACAATGCCGTATGGACCACACTGGCGCTGGATGACGATCCGCTCGATGCTCATCCCAATGTTCGAAACCGAGGCTCCCATTTTCTGAATGTTTTCGGACGCCTGAAACCTGGAATCAGCATCGCACAAGCAGATCAGGATTTGCGGGTAATTGCTGCGAATTTATTGAAGCAATATCCCAATACCAATACGAGGCATGATTCTGCCCGGGTCGAATCGGAAATTGCAGCCTTGCTTGGCAGCACCCGAACCGCTCTGTTCGTGGTGCTGGGCGCAGTGGCTCTGGTTTTGCTGATTGCTTGCGGGAACATTGCGAACCTACTCCTGGCTCGAGTCCGTGAGCGCCAACGCGAAATGGCTTTGCGTTCAGCACTGGGCGCAGCCAAAGCAAGGATCGTGCGTCAGTTGCTGGGTGAGAGCCTGGTCTTGAGTGTGTGCGGTGGAATCGCCGGCTCTGCAATGGCATTCGTGTGTACGCCAGCGCTGCTCTCGCTGATTGGCGATAGCATTCCTCGCGCGACCGATGCCGGAGTGGATATTCGCGTGCTTCTGTTCGCGACCGCGTTGTCGATCTGCACCGGCACCGTCTTTGGCGTCCTGCCTGCAATCACCGGAGCGCGGACGGACCTCGTCTCGACATTGAAAGAAGGCGGGCGAACGGAAGTATTTGGCCGGGACTGGCTGCGCTCATCCTTAATCGTAAGTCAGGTCGCAGTGGGCCTGCTGTTGACCGCAGCGGCTGGACTGCTAATCAGCAGTTTCAACCGGCTGATTCATGCGGATAAAGGATTCGATCCCGCCCATCTGACCACCATGTATTTCGAATTGCCGGATGCACAATACACAAAGATTCGTCCCGAGTTTTACCGCTCGTATTTTGAAAAGGTGCGTTCGCTGCCCGGCGTGCAGTCCGCCGCGGGAGTGATGGTGCTCCCCATGACAAACGATGGGATCACCGTCAGCTTTGAAAATCCAGAACATCCGGTACCAGAAGGCGACCAACCTGACGCCTACTTGAACCTGATCACACCTGACTATCTCAATGCCATGCATATCCCGGTGGTGCAGGGACGCGATTTCAGTGATCGCGACGATCTGAATGCCCTGCCGGTAATGATGGTCAATCAGGCATTCGCACAAAAGTTTTTTCCTGGCGAACAAGTTTTGGGAAAGAGACTGAAACCGGGCGCAGGCAACGGCACACCGCAGGGGCCACCCTGGCGCGAAATCGTGGGGGTGGTGGGCAACATGAAGCTATACGCGACCGACCGGGAAATGGAACCGCAGATGTATCTGCCCTCGTCGCAACTGAATACCTGGTGCTGCCTGTATACCGTTGTGCGCACGTCGCTCGACCCTACAAGTTTGGGAGCCAGCGTGCAGCATATTGTCTCCGAGATGGATAAGGACATTCCGGTGACGAAGGTCCGGACCATGAACGAACTCATGGCGCTGCAGCTTTCCCAGCCTCGCTTTGCCATGGTACTGGTCAGCACATTTGCCGGATTGGCGCTCGTGCTCACCATCGTGGGCCTTTACGGAGTGATGACGCATGCGGTCACGCGGAGAACACGCGAAATTGGGGTTCGGATGGCGCTCGGGGCGCAGCGCGTATTGGTACTCAGGATGATTCTGCGGGATGCCGCCATTCTGTTGCTTGGGGGCATCGCCATTGGGAGCATCTCGGCGTTAGCATCGGCGTCGATTCTGAAGAGCATGCTGTACGGAATAGGACCCCGCGATCCCTTGGTGATGGCAATGGTTTGCACGGGCATCGCCGCGGTCGGATTGATGGCTGCATATATTCCGGCGCGCAGAGCAGCGAGCCTAGATCCGATGGAGGCGCTGCGGTACGAGTGAGGACAGAGAATGAATCTGAGTCAGGATATCCGCTACGCAGTGCGCCAGTTTCGCAGGAACCCAGGATTCACTGTGGTGGCCGTCCTCACATTGGCGCTGGGCAATGGCGCGAACACGTCGGTGTTCACTGTTTTGAATGGATTGCTGCTGAAGATGCTGCCGGTGAAAGATCCGCACCAACTGGTTGTCGTCGGCGACCCAACGCAGGCCAGCAGCCGCTCCAATGGCACTCCCCGCACCGAGATCTTTTCTTACCCGCTTTATAAACAGCTGCGGGATCGCAATGCGGTGTTCAGCGGGCTGTGTGCGGCCGCCACCGACCATCACATCGAGGTGGACCCCGGCAGTTCCCTGTTCCCCGACCAGAAAATCAATGGGCGAATGGTGAGCGGAAATTACTTCAGCGTTTTAGGAACGCAGCCTGCTGCTGGACGCCTCCTTTCCGATTCTGACGACACGGCCGAGAACGCCAATCCCGTTGTCGTCCTTGGGTATGACTACTGGCAGCGGAAATTCGCGGGGGCTTTGTCGATCATCAACCACGATATTCGCCTCAATGGGTCTCCGTTTACTGTCGTCGGCGTCGCTCCCGCCGGGTTCGACGGCGACGTGGTGGGCGAACGGATGGCACTGTACGTGCCTTTGAGCATGCAACCGGAGATCGTTCGCGGGCGTCACTGGCGCAAGAACGGTAACGTTTCCTGGCTTTCCGTGATCGGACGATTGCGGCCGGGCACCTCGCTGGCTCAAGCGGAAGCAAATGTAAATGTGGTTTTTAAGCAGGCGCTGAAGAGCGATTACGGCGCTGCTTTGTCGTCCGACGATCGTAAGGCCATCAACGATGCGCACATCAAGGTGGAGCACGGCTCAGGCGGCGTCTCCGATGTGCGGGGTAACTACACCGTCCCATTGCTGCTCCTAATGGGGATTGTAGGCCTGGTGCTGCTGATCGCTTGCGTGAACGTCGCCAACCTGCTGCTGGCGCGCGCCTCTTCCCGCACCCGCGAGATCACAATTCGACTGGCCATCGGGGCGAATCGCCGGCGCCTCATGCAGCAACTGCTCACTGAGAGTTGTCTGCTGGGTCTGTTGGGCGGCGCCATCGGTGCTCTCCTGGCCATTGGAGGTGTTCGCGTGCTGGTCGGCATGTTTGAGTCGAGGACAATTCTGCCATTGTCCCCGGATTGGCGAGTATTCACGTTCACCATCGGCCTCTCTTTGCTGACCGGGCTGGTTTTCGGCATGATTCCAGCGCTGCAGACACTGAAGGGACGATTGTCTGTGAGTTTGAAAGATCCCGTTCAGTCAACCGCTGAACCGAGCACGAAATTCGCATGGGGAAAAGGGTTGATCGCCGGCCAAGTGGCGCTCTCGTTGCTGGTTCTGTTTGCGGCACTGCTGTTGGTCCGCAGCTTGCAAAAACTGATGGCGCAAGATTTCGGATATTCCCGCGATCACCTGGTTGTTGCGCGGCTCGACCCGGCCGCAGCCGGCTACGATCCACCTCATATGAAGTTGTTGGCGGAGCAACTGGTCACCCGAATCTCCAGCACGCCCGGTGTGCGCTCGGTGACCTATTCCACCAACGGACTCTTTTCGGGCAGCGAATCGGGAGATGCGATTATTGTGCCCGGGTTTAGCGGCACGGACCGCGATCGTATCTCCATGGAAGACTATGTGGGCCCCGGTTACTTCGATGTAATCGGTATTCCCGTTCTGGCCGGTCGCGGAATTGAAAAGCAGGACACGCCCACGTCGACTCGTGTCGCTGTAGTTAATGAAGCCATGGTGAAGCACTTCTATGGCAGCAGCAACCCGATCGGCCGTCAGTTCATGATCGACGATGCAGTTGAGATGAAGAGACCGATTACCATCATTGGCATCTCGAAGAACGCAAAAGATCATGGCAGCGGGATTCGGGAAGACGTCCGTCCCCGTTTCTATCTCGCGTTTCAACAAGTGACCGATCCCGAGCAGATCATGGTGGAAGCACAAGCTGGCGGTGCTGCTTCCGTGGCCGCCAGTAATCTCCAGAGCCAGATCAAGGCTGCTGACCCGCATTTGCCGATCGGGTTCGTCGAAACACTGGACAGTTTGGTAACGGGCAGCGCCGGCGAGCAGATTGCCCTGGCGAAACTTTCCGCGTTCTTTGGCGCGTTGGCGTTGTTGCTGGCCTGCATCGGACTCTACGGGGTCATGTCGTACACGGTGGCCGGCCGCACCCGGGAAATTGGAGTGCGCATGGCGCTCGGTGCGCAACGCCTCGACGTACTGCGCCTGGTGCTGCGCGAAGCCATGTTGCTGGTCGTGATTGGTCTGGCAATCGGGATCCCGCTATCGCTGGCCAGCACGCGATTCCTGCACAGGTATTTGTTCGGCCTTAAGGGAACAGATCCAGCCTCTTTGATCGCAGTGGTTGTCGTACTGGGAATCGTGGCCGCGAGCGCTGCATCGATACCAGCCCGGCGCGCCGCCAGCGTCGATCCTATGAGAGCTCTGCGCTACGAGTAAGTGGAGGAACAAAGCGATGAATGGGCTGATTCAGGACGTTCGTTTCGGAATACGGCAGTTGCACAAGAGCTTCGGATTCACCTCCGTGGCCGCATTCACGATTGCGCTAGGAATCGGAGCGAACACCGCGATCTTCAGCCTGGTGAGCGGTATTTTGCTGCGGCCGCTTCCTTATCCCCGCCCGGCGGAACTGGTGAGCGTGACCGGAACTTATCCGAAAGGCGCTTTTAACGCCATGCGTGAGCAGGTTCGCAGCATGGAGGTCGCTGCCTACGCCGAAGGCCACGAGTACAACCTGACGCATGTGGGCGATCCGGTTCGTCTGACTGGTACTCCGGTATCGTCGGAGTTCTTTTCGGTGCTCGGCGCACGCCCGGAATTGGGCCGTACGTTCGTATCCGGCGAAGACGCCACCGGTAACGACCGCTACGTAATTCTGAGCCACAATCTTTGGGAGCAACGCTTCGCCGCGAATACCAACGTGGTCGGCCGTTCGATTGAACTCGAGGGGACAAGCCGACAGATCGTTGGTGTGATGCCTGCAAACTTCCAGTTCCCCTCCCCTAAAACCGAAGTTTGGGTCCCACTTCACAACGATCCGAGCAATCAGGTGGAGTATTGGGCTGGCGACTTCATGCCCGTCCTCGGCAGGCTGCGCCCGGGCACAACGCTGGCGCAAGCCACAGCAGAGGTTCGCCTGTTCCAGTCACGCGTTTTCGGATTGTTTCCGTGGACCATGCCAAAGGCCTGGAACGCCGATGTGAGCGTGGTTGAACTGCGCAGCGGCATGGTGGGAAATGTTCGGACAAGACTTCTGCTGCTCCTCGGCGCGGTCGGCCTCGTGCTCCTGATTGCCTGTGCAAACGTCGCGAACCTGATGCTTTCCCGCGCTGCCACGCGCGCAAAAGAAATGGGTATTCGCTCCGCGTTAGGAGCCGCGCCTCGCCGCATCGCTCGTCAACTCTTAACCGAGAGTGTCTTGCTCGCCCTGATCGGAGCACTGCTGGGATTTGCTCTCGCAGGTACCGGCTTATCTGCTCTCAAGGCTGCACTGCCCGCGGACACGCCGCGATTGCAGGATGTGCACCTGGATTGGCGCGTGCTGGTCTTCACTGGCGCTCTTGCGATCGTGACCGGTCTCGCTTTCGGATTGGCCCCGGCTCTGCAGTCCTCAAAAGCAGCTCTTTCCGAGGCCTTGAACTCTGCGGGCCGCGGCGCATCCGTCGCCGTATCGCGAGGGCTGCGGGGGTCTCTTGCGACCGCGGAAGTGGCGCTCTCCGTCATGCTTGTCATTGCGGCCGGGCTGCTAATCCGAAGCTTCTGGGCGCTTTCCCACGTCGACCCGGGGTTCCGCGCGGATCGCATCGTTACGGCGCGAATCACTCCCAATCAATCCTTCTGCGCCGACGTAGAGCGCTGTGTCACGTTCTATCGCAATGTTGTCGATCAGGTGCGTACCTCGCCGGGAGTCAGCGCCGCCGCATTGGTGAACACGCTTCCACTGGGAGGCAGGGTAAGCAAGCGCTCGTTGGATATTGAGGGCTTTGTCGGAAGCAACGATGAGAAATCGCCGTTGTTCTGGCTGGATGTCGTTACTCCTGACTACTTTCGCCTGATGGGCATCCCATTGCTCTCGGGAAGAGCGTTCAGCAGCGCTGACGAAACTGGCGACGCAGCCGTCGTAATTATTGCGGCTTCATCGGCCCAGAGATTCTGGCCGGGACAGAACGCGTTAGGCAAGCACGTCCGATTCTCGCGGGAGAGCGAGTGGCGCACGGTAGTGGGCGTCATCAATGATGTGCGCGCCTACGACCTGCAGCACAACACACCGGAGTTCATGCGGGGCACCATTTACGTTCCCTATAGTCCCAAAGCGACCCTAGAAGGTGGACGGGTGCCCGCCGAGATGACAATGGTCATTCAAACCGGTGCCGATGAGGGGCAGGTCGGCGCGATGCTGCACAGAACTATCGCGGGTCTCAGCGCGGAGGCGCCGGTCACTGAAGTCAAGACCATGCGTACCGTCATTTCCGAGGCGGTGGCAACTCCCGCATCAACGACGTTTCTGTTTAGTTCTTTTGCGGGAGTGGCACTCATTCTGGGCATTGTGGGAATTTACGGCGTGCTTTCATTCCTGGTCTCGAAACGACGCAAAGAAATTGGACTTCGCATGGCCTTGGGGGCTCGCAGGGGTGACATTTTGTTGCTGGTCATGAGGGAAGGAGCCACTTTCGCCGTTGTCGGGATCGCGCTTGGGGTGGCAGGGGCGGCATTTCTGGCGAAATTGCTGGCGACGCAGCTCTATGGCGTCAGCCCAATGGACACGGTTACGTATGCCAGCGTTGCCGCTTCGGTCTCAGTCGTGACCATGGCTGCATGCTATGTACCTGCTAGGAGAGCCATGCAGGTCGATCCGCTGATCGCATTGCGGAATGACTAAATTAAGGAGAAATGATGATTGAGCTGAAAAACCTGGAGCGTAGTTACAAAACACCGGCCGGCCAGACTTGGGTACTGCGCCGGGTCAATCTGGAGATTCGCGAAGGCGAATTCATCACCGTCATGGGACCGTCAGGAGCGGGGAAATCTTCGCTGCTGAACGTTCTGGCCCTGCTCGATGACGCCTGGGAAGGCGAGTACTGGTTCCGCGAGGAGGCCGTCCATCAAATGAAGCGAAAGCAGCGTGCCGAGTTAGCCAAACGCAATATCGGAATGGTGTTTCAGAGCTACCACTTATTGGACGATCTGACGGTGCAGGAAAACATCGATCTCCCACTCTCTTACAAGGACATTCCGAGGAAAGAGAGGCAGAGCCTGGTTGCCGACACGCTGGACCGTTTTCAGATTGTCGCCAAAAAAGATTTGTATCCCAGTCAACTTTCCGGAGGACAACAGCAGCTCGTGGGCGTTGCGCGCGCTGTGATTCACAAGCCGGCGCTTCTGCTGGCCGACGAACCCACGGGGAATCTTCACTCCGGTCAAGCCAAGGAGATCATGGAACTATTTCGCGAACTGAACCAGCAAGGGACCACCATTGTGCAAGTGACGCACTCGGATGCGAACGCGGCATATGGAAGCCGTACCATCCAACTGCGAGACGGCTGGATGGTCGGAGACACGGCCAATCCTTCGCTTTCGCAACCGGCGGAGGTCAGCGCATCGTGACCTTCCAAGCCAGAAGAATTTTACGATCGTGTATGGCCGGGTGCGCGTTGCTTGCGGCCGCGTGCTCAGCGCAAACCATGCCGCAGACCGATTCTGGGGAAAAAGCCTCCACCGGCCAGGGCGCCATGCGGCTGCAGTTTGAAATGCCGAAGTCGCGCAATCCACTGCACGCCTATGAGCCGGACACCGTTCCTGAACCAGCGCTGTCGAACTCTGCG
>JAICJP010000281.1 GCA_025928375.1 Candidatus Sulfotelmatobacter sp. | reverse complement strand
TAATCGTTGTCGGGCCCGCTGTAATTGGAATTCTGCTTCTTTTCCTGCAGAACTCCCACTACCCAGTAAGGAACACTCTTCACCAATACCGTCGCACCAATTGCCGGTTGTCCAGGGAACAATTGACGATATGCTTTCGAGCCTAGCACCAGCACGCGGCGGCCTTCGCGTTCGTCGTCGTCGGTCAGCAAGCGCCCTTCGGAAACTTTCAGGGAACGAAACTCCTGATAGGACGGCCACATCCCTACCACCCCGCGATTCGCGGAATTGAACTGGCTGACCTCGGGGATGGTTCTGCGCAACTCGGGGCTGACGTTCTTCACCAGATAGCACTCGTCGCGAATCAGCCGGGCGTCGTCGACATTCAGATGAATCTCGCGACCCGCCGCCCGTCCACCCACCTGGGCACTGGTGCGCCCTCCCCAGACGATGACCAGGTCTTTGCCCAGGGATTCCATGTGCTTCTTCTGATCGACGATAAATCCGCGTCCCAATCCCACCAGCAGGATCACCGAGGCGATTCCCCAAACCAGGCCGAACATGGTGAGGAATGTCCGCAGTTTGTGGGCCCGGAACGTGGCCACCGCTTGTCGGAGGATTTCGCGCAGAGTCATGACAGTCTCGGGTCCCGAGTCGAGTCCCGAGTTGCGGTGACTACGAGGCTACTCGGGAATTGATCAACTCAAAAAGAACTCGTCTCAATTCCATTCCCTTCTTGCGAACGATCAGACGTTTGTCCCCGCATTCTCGCGACTCGGGACTCATGACTACTGGGCACTCGCGACTACTGCAGCACTACTTCTTGCCCTTCCTTCAAGCCGCTCAGCAGTTCCGTCTTCGCGCCATTGGAGATTCCAATGTTGACGGCCAGCTTCTCCTTGCCCTCTTTCGCCTTGGGATTCGGGATCTCTACCGACGCTTTCTTGTCCTTGTCGTATAGGATGGCGCCTTCAGGAATCTGCAGTACGTTCTTGTGTTCTTCCAGGATGATTTCCGCGTTCGCCGTCATCTCCGCCTTGAGCTCGCCGCCGGGGTTCTGGATCGAGACGCGCACTTCAAACGTTGTGACGTTGTCCTTTTCCACACCCATGGGAGAGATCTTGGTCACCTTGCCGTCGAAGGTCTTGTCTTTGAAAGATTCGACCTTGATGCGGGCGCGCTGTCCCAGATAAACCTTGCCGATGTCGCTCTCGTCCACCTTGCCCTTGACATACACTTCGCTGGTATCGCCCAGGGTCATGACGAGAGTGGCCGACGATCCCAATACGAGGATCGAGCTGACTGCATCACCCATCTGCACATCGCGCGAAAGCACGATTCCGTCGATCGGAGAAACGATGTCGGTATAGCTGAGCTGCTCTTCCAACTGCTTCAGATTGGCTTCATCTTCCGCCACCACCGCCTGCGACTGCGCGATCTTTGCCTTGAGTACCGTGACCTGGGCTTTGGACACATTCTGCTTGTTCAACGCCAGCTCATAATTCTTCTGCGCATCTTCCAAGGCGGAAGTCGAAACGACACCATCCTTCGCCATGTTGACGGCGCGATCGTAAGCTCGCTTCAGCAACGGTACATCCGGGCCCTCAGCATCCACCTTCGCGCGTTCGAAGTCAGCCTGCGAACTCTTCAGGTTCGCCTCGGCTGCCGCCAAAGCTGCCTTGGACTGCTCAACCTGCGCCTCGATCTCGATCTTGTCGAGTTGCGCCAGCAGTTGACCCTTCTTGACGCGATCGCCGTAATCGACCAGCAGCTTCTTTACAATGCCGCTGGCCTTGGACTTCACCTCAACCTTGGTGATCGGCGTGACCTTGCCGGTCGCCACCACGCTCTTGGCGAGGTCTCCCTTTTCCACCTTGGCGAGCTTGGAGGGGTCGATCTTGGTGCCGCCGCGGGTCGCCGCAAACACTCCTCCAGCGATGAGCAGCACGATCACCGCGATTACGCTGACCCAGATAATTAGTCTGCGACGCTTCTTTTTGCCATTAGTGCCGTTACCGTTCACAACTCCTCCTCGATGTACCGCCAGCTGGAGATTGGGAGCCATTGCACCCTCACTCGTATGTACGCCGGACGACTGTTTTTTGTTCCTGAACTCACGAAAAAAAAGAAATTGTTTCGAAATGGCCCTGCCTGCGAAGTGACTTCCGCGCACGCCTGTTCTCGGCGAGTGTCCTGAAGTCCGCAGAAAAGCTGGACTTCAGTCCGCGATGACGGAGGGTGGTCACGCTTCAACCCGTTCTGCCATCTGCCAGTTAGACCATCTTCCTCTCGAAAGGATAGCGCAAATTGTTGAGGAATCCTGTGATCCCCCGCACTTAACTATTGGACTTTCAGAGTAACCTCGGCGAGCTTTGGCTCGCCCGGACCGCCGAAGGCGGTGTCCCGGGATGGACGAATACTGGGTGCTAACTGCTGGTTTCATTTAAAATTACCCCCCAATGATCGCATTCGTGCTGCTCCGGGTCTTTCTGATCCTGCTTCTGGTAGCGGCGAACGCGTTCTTCGCCGCGGCTGAATTTGCGCTGGTGAGTGTCCGCGATACACGGATCCAGCAACTGATTGAAGCCGGACGAATCGGCGCTCGTGTCGTCCAGCGCTTGCACGCCAACCTGGACGAAGTAGTAAACGGGGTGCAACTCGGCATCACCATGGTCAGCCTTACCCTGGGCTGGATCGGCGAGCCAATGGTTGCCGGATTAGTCGGTAACCTTCGTTTCCTGCAGCGACTTCCTCATCTCGCCATATACGCCCACGGAATCGCGATCGCCATTGCCTTCACCCTGATTACATATATGCACGTAATCCTGGGCGAACTCGTGCCCAAGACGTTGGCGCTTCAGAGAGCCGAACAGATCGCGTTAGCGGTGGGCGCGCCCATGGAAGCGTTCCTCACCATCACTGGCCCCCTCCTTTTTTTTATGCGGCGGTCCGGGGGACTTGTTCTGCGTGCCTTTGGCGCACACCCAACCCGGCGCGGTGGGGCGGTACACTCGCCGGACGAACTCAAATTGATCGTTACCGCCAGCCGCCAGTTCGGCCAGATTCCAGAGTTCCAGGAAGAGATGATCCACAACGCGATCGAACTGGACAGTATCACCGTGCGCGAAGTGATGGTTGCACGCCCGGACATCTTTTCGCTGCCTTCGGACCTGCTGCTCGATGATGCCCTGGTTAGAGTGGTTGAGGGTCAGCACTCGCGCATCCCGGTGTACGATCCGCAGCGCGGGCCCGAACACATTGTCGGAGTGCTCTATTACAAGGACCTCATGCGCTGGATGCGGCTTCGTTTGAGCAACCTGGGCCAGACCACGGCAACCCGCATCTCGCGCATGCAGATCGCACAAATCATGCACGATGTGGTGGTCGTCCCGGAAACCAAGGTTCTTGCGGAGTTGCTGTCAGAATTCAAGGAGCGCCGCCGCCATCTTGCGGTAGTGGTAGATGAGTTCGGTTCCACCGCAGGGGTTATTACGGTCGAAGATGTCCTGGAACAGCTGGTGGGCAATATCGAAGATGAATTCGACGTGTCTCCCAGCCAGCCGGCGCTGCAGGATGAATCCGTAATGTTGCTGGAAGGGTCGGCCAATATACGCGACCTGGAAACGGAGTATGGATTGATCCTGCCGCGGGAGGCTGGGTTCGAGACCTTGGGAGGATTTATTCTCGCGCGGCTGCAACGCATCCCTGAAATCCACGACACCTTCGAATACGAAGGCCGACGGTACACGGTGGAACAGATGGACGGGCATCGTATCGCTCGAGTCCGAATCGAGAAAACATCGCCAACGGAAGGCGGAGCGGAAGCCGCCAAGGGCGCCGGCGGTTGAGAACCGAGAACTGAAACCCCTATTCCAACGCGTGCTCTACACCCTGCCAGTGATCTGGCTGGTGGTCAGTTTCGTTTTCCTCCTGATTCACCTGGTCCCGGGTGATCCCATTGCGCAAATGCTGGGAGAAGGCGCTCCCCCATCCGATATCGCCGCGACCCGGCATGCCTTTGGCCTCGACGCTCCCCTGGGCGAGCAATATGTCCGCTATTGGAAAGGCGTGCTGCACGGCGATCTCGGGCGATCCATTCGCTACAACCAGTCGGTCACAAAACTTTTGTCTCAGCGCTATCCCTACACGCTGCGGCTGACGCTGGCGTCATTGCTGGTGGCCATCGTGCTCTCGATCCCGGCGGGAGTCCGGTCAGCGCGCCGCCGCAACCGGTGGGATGACCGACTGCTCTCTGTCGTAAGTCTGTTTGGCCTCTCGTTCCCAAATTTCGCGCTGGGTCCAATTCTCATCCTGCTGTTCGCCATCAAGTTGGGAATGCTGCCCGTCTCCGGCGCAGGATCGCTGGCGAACCTGGTGCTGCCTGCGATCACCATGGGGGGAGCGTTAGCTGCGATCCTGACCCGTATGGTGCGCACCTCCATGCTCGAGGAACTCAGCCAGGACTATATCCGCACCGCACGCGCCAAAGGCCTGCCTGAGCGGACCGTTGTCTATCGACACGCGCTGCGCAACGCCATGATCCCGATTCTTACGGTTCTGGGTTTGCAATTCGGTGCGCTGCTCGCGGGAGCCATCGTCACCGAAACGATTTTTGCCTGGCCCGGCATCGGACGCCTCACCATTCAAGCCATCTCCAACCGCGATTACTACCTGGTGCAGGGGTGCATTCTCGCGATTGGCTTAACTTACGTAGCAGTGAACTTTCTCACCGATATGCTGTACTCGGTCGCGAATCCGCGGATCCGGCAGTGACGAGATTGCGCTATACGGGAATCCGATAACGGCACTCGGTCAACTTAACGAACAACAGTGACATCGAAAGTGGATGGCCGCGCTTCCGCAAATCCCCTCTGAATTGCCAGACGGCTTTCTCTACAGTCCGGAATTCATCAGCAGCGAAGAAGAGAATGAACTGCTGCGGCAGATTGCAAACCTGGAATTTCGAGCCTTCGATTTTCATGGTTATATTGCGAAACGCCGCATCGTGGAATATGGATTCGAATACGACTTCACCTCGCGCCAGGCGCAGACGGCGTCCCCTACCAGCATTTCTCGATGCGTTCAGGGTACGAGCCGCGGCATGGGCCGGAATTCGTGCTGACCAGATCATCGAATCGGTCATCACCGAATACTCACCCGGCTCTCCGATTGGGTGGCATCGCGACGTTCCACAGTTCGAAATCATCATCGGAATTTCGCTAAAGAGCAGCTGCCGGTTCCGCTTTAAACCCTTCCGCGGGGAAGGCAAAATGGTCGCAACCTCTCTCGAACCCCGTTCCGCTTACATTCTGCGCGGAGCGGCACGCTGGCAATACCAGCACAGCATACCGGCGGTGAAGACCCTCCGGTACTCCATCACGTTTCGCACGTGGAAAAGCAAGGCGCCGGCGAGGCGCAAAACTTCGGCGAACGACCTTCTGCTCTGAATTTCGAACCATCACTCCGCCAACGATCGGAATCCAAGAGAAAACCGCATTTGTGAGGCAGCGATGAAAACGCGCGCAGAAGTTCTCGGACATCCCATCCATCAGATGGTGATCGTTCTTCCCTTGGGCCTGCTGGCGACCGCAGCCACGTTCGACCTCATTGGCGCCGCAAGCCGCAATCGCGACCTGCTTCGGGCCAGCCACTATATGCTGGGCGCGGGATTGATCACGGCCACAGGCGCGGCGGTGCCCGGCGCAGTGGACTACTTCAGCATCCCTCAAAACACGCGGGCAAGAAGGATCGGGTTGCTGCACGGAATTGGAAACCTGATCGTAGCTGGCCTGTTCGCGGCAAGCTGGGCGACGCGTAGACCACGCCCGCAGCGACCGCCTCGATCTGCCCTGATCCTGTCGGCGACCGGGGCGGGCCTTGCCTTAGTCACAGGATGGCTGGGAGGAGAATTGGTAGACCGGCTGGGTGTCGGTGTACACGAGGGAGCAGATGTAAACGCACC
>JAICJP010000338.1 GCA_025928375.1 Candidatus Sulfotelmatobacter sp. | reverse complement strand
GACTGGTGCGCTTCCTCAGTCAGCCCAAAACACCGGTTCTAGCCGCGACCAGTTAGTCGAACGCAGACGAAACAAACCGGCAACCGCATACTCGCAGATGCAAAGGCCTTCAGTTGAGGGACTTTTTCAACACCCACAGGCCATTGCACTCAAAACCTCTGTTGCGCAGCAATAGAAGCGTATTGAAACTGCGCCAACAACCCCGAGAGGCTGTGGTTCCGAGACCGAGCGATCGCTAGTGGATGTGCGGGCTTTGGGCGGGATTGCGGTGTCCCTCCCTGGGTTCCTTCACGACCTTCACATCGAAGTTGACCGGCAGGGTCTTTGGGGGGAAGCACTGCGCGTTGTCGCAGGCCTGGTATCGCAGTGTGCCGTGCATGGCATATTTTCCCGGCACCACCGACCTCAATGGATGCACTGCCACCTTAATCGTGAAATCGCCGCTGTACACGTTGAGCTTTTCGTCGGGCGAGAAGGGAAAAGCCACATCCTTGCCCGGAGGATACACAATTTTGCCCAGGACGATATCGGTTGGCGGATCCATTTTCAAGCCGGTGGCAATCAGGAACTCGGATTTGGGCTTGTTCGAATTGATGTGAAACCCGGCCGCGACGCGGAAATCCAGGTCCACCATCGTCTGCTTTGTTCTTTGCGCCGTCACTTGGCCCACCGGAACCATAGACACGGAAGGTGCTTTGCCCGACTGCGCCAGGGCAGTCGCAGCTAGCAGGGCGAGAACGCAAACTGCGCTTCGAGGATGCGGTCGCCACGGCATTGTCTTATTCATTGGCCATGCATTGTCCCATTCATCGTAAGACCGAAGCGAGCGCGTTCCTATTGTCAGTTCTGAGCCGGGAGGGTCGCGTTGGCCGTACTGCTCGGAGCCGGGCCGGGCTCGGTATTGAGCGCCTTCTTGATCGCATCCTCGATCTCGCCGCGCCCCTTCAGGCCAATAATCCGCTCCACGATCTTGCCATTGCGCCCGATGAAGAAGCTTTCTGGCAAGGCCGGAACTCCGCCGTACGCGTCGCCCACAGCTTCCTTGCCCAGAAGCACCGGGTAGTTCACCCCCATATCTTTGGCGAACTTTTCGATGTCGTCCTTGCCGGAGTCATCCATGGCCACACCGACAACCTGCAGGCCTTGGGAACCATATTCCTTCTGCAACTCCACCAGCCAGGGAGTCTCAATCTTGCACGGTCCGCACCACGTGGCCCAGAAATTCAG
This sequence comes from Candidatus Sulfotelmatobacter sp., assembly GCA_025928375.1. Taxonomy (GTDB): domain Bacteria; phylum Acidobacteriota; class Terriglobia; order Terriglobales; family Acidobacteriaceae; genus Sulfotelmatobacter. The sequence continues at coordinate 3,842 of JAICJP010000338.1, read as the reverse complement.
CAGCACAGCCTTGCCCCGCAGGTCCGACAAACTCATGTTCTTGCCGTCGAGGGTTTCCAGCGTGAAGTTGGGCGCCTGGGTAGATTTGCCCAGGATGTGGGGCGGCTCTCCGCTGCGCGTCATGTGAGTTCCAAAATAAAGCATCCCGGCCACAACCACAGCCACTACGATCAGCGCGAGGGGATTGCGCCCACCACCGTGGGGCGGCCGTGGAACTGGCGAATTGACATCAGGCGAATTGAATTCAGGACTGCCGCCCTGCTCTAGCGGTCCTGTTGGGACAGCCGCTCTCGGCTGTCCGGCATCCGGTTGTTCAGGAACAGACATAGTGCTCAATCCTCATCACAGTGCAAATCGATTCAAAAATGAGAGCCAGCTTGAAATCAGGGTGAAACGTCCCATCACCAGCAGAATCCCCAGCGCGATCAACAGACCTCCGGAGGCAACTTCCAGCGCGTGCATGTGCGAGCGGAACCGTCCATAAAACTTCAGAAAGCGCTCCATCAGCAGCGACGTCAGCAGAAAGGGCACTGCCAGCCCCAGCGAATACACCGCCAGCAGCAGAATCCCTTTCACCAGCGTGTCCTGCTCGCTGGCCAGCGCCAGAATCGCGGTAAGAATCGGCCCCAGGCACGGCGTCCAGCCAAACGCGAACGCGAAGCCAATGACGAATGCTCCCAGCGGTGTACTGCTGCCCTTGAGTCCATGCAGGCGCGTGTCCTGCAAAAGCCACTTGATCTGGAAAATCCCCGTCAGGTGCAGCCCGAAAATAATGATCACCACGCCCGCAACAATCGACAGCGTGTGCTTGTATTGTGCCGCCAGTTGCCCGATCTCGGTGGAGATCGCTCCCAGCGTGACGAACACGACGCTGAAGCCCAGAATGAATCCGATGGAGTTGACCATCACCCGCCGCATCAATTGGGATTGCGGCGCCTTCAACTCTTCGACGCCGACTCCCGAGATGAGCGATACATAGCCCGGCACCAGGGGCAGCACGCATGGCGACAGAAAGGAGATGAGCCCCGCTACAAATGCGGCGATCGGCAGTGGCAGGCTGGACATTCCTCTTTATTGTACCCCTCTGATCCTTACTTACCTGATCAGACGCTCGGGAACGCATTTAGTTGCAGATTAGCCGCTTCTAACGCTTTGGACGCCTTTTCGATGGAGCGGGAGTGGCCGGAGCCTTCGGAGAAGCCAGAGGAGCCATCTGCTCTGAGGAGTCCACCAACTTGTGGAAGACCCCCGTGGGAACGGTGGCTACCACCACCGCCCGATTGTCGTCATGGCGCACGTGCAGGCTGTCGAACAATACCTTGAGATCGGCGTCAGAACCAGGGGATCCCACCGACTCCTCTGCGCTATGAAACATGGAGAAGAAAACACCGAGCTTATCGGCAATGGCCTGCGCATCTTCCTTGTTGTCGGTCGATGCCTCCGCTCGCAGATGCAGCACTCCCGTTCGCAACGGAAGATGCAGCGGGTTATAGCTGGCCGAGATGACCACGGTGGCGGGATTGGGAAATATCGTGGACCATCCGTCAAACAGCGGCGCTTTGGGCTCTACCCGCGCGATCAGCCAAACCGGGCTCGCCAACTGTACCCGCCGGTAGTAGCGGCGCAGAAAAGCTGGGCCCCCAAACGGCGACGCTAACCGCCGCGAGCGATCGACAATCCCGCGCATCACGTTCGGGTCTTCATGGTTCGAAGCGGCGGCTATATCAACGCCCAGAATCGCAATGCGCACGGTTCGGCCAGACAGCGGGATCGAGTAGATGTCCACGGAACGATAGTTCTCGACCGACTCGGCCGTGCGCTTCAGGTACGCGGCACATTTGGTGCCGTCGAAGCGGGCCAGGAACACTTCGGAAAAGCGCGGTTCCGGCGCATTGCCGCCGGTTCCCCCTCCCGGCCAACTCTGGGGATAGTGAACTGCAAAGGCAACAGCATCAAGGTCGCGCTCGTAGTCGAACCCGGTCTCCTGGATAAAACGTTCGTACTCGGGATCGTGGGGCACCGGCAGCAGCGATGCCTCGCTGTTCGTCTTGCGCGCCCAGCCGAAATTCGCGTAGAGGAACGCGTCCCCCGCCGGTAGCAAGCGCGCACACTCCGGCGGAGCCTGCTTGCGGAGCTGAACCGCCAGGATCACCGCCGCGGCCACGATCACGACCGCTAAAACGATGGGGAAAGTGCGTCTGATTCGCATGAAATGCGGTCGGGGAATGATAGCATTGCGATGCTGGAAGCGTAGGCTCGAAGGTGGGCAACTGCTTGTTGCGCCCAAAGTTGCCCCTGTGATACCTTTTATAATTGTCCCGGACATGCGGAAGGGATCAGAGGGATTCGTTTGCGCGACAGCGCGGCTATCCCGAGAATTTGCTGGCGTAGCTCAGCCGGTAGAGCATCTGATTTGTAATCAGAGGGTCGGGGGTTCGAATCCCTTCGCCAGCTCCAGAGAACGGTCTTCAGAACGAAGATAGAATTGTCCGGCAGGCGGCGGATTCGGTAAGCGGCGAACAGGTTTTTCCAACGCACTCCATTCGGAACTTTTCCGGGTTGTAGAGGCCAACGAGCAGTGATCTTCGCGATGGTCTTTGTGCGCGACCTTGGTTTCCCTGTTTTGCGAATTTAAATTAGCTGTGCTGCGTTTGCTCTGCAGATTCGACGTCGACAATCGGCGGATGCAAAAGCGGTCTGCCGGACGGAGCGAAATGGCCGCCTCGCCCGAAAGTTTTTGCACAGGTGGGTGAGTGGTTAAAGCCAACAGACTGTAAATCTGTCCCTCCTAGCGAGGTACGAAGGTTCGAATCCTTCCCTGTGCACCAGGATTTATCGTGAATCGCCTAGCAGCAGCCCTGATCGCCTACGTCGTGCTTGCAGTCCTGACGTGGACGACCATTGCAGACCCGAAGTTCCGGGCGGGTACTCTGGTGATTCTCGGTTTGTTCGCGTTCAAAAGCTGGGTGCGACGCAACGATGTCATGCACCCGGACAAGAGCACCGACGCGGACGAAGTTCGCTCAGAGCTGAAGGCTAAGAGCTGACAGCTGCGTTTCAGAGCCGATGTAGCTCAGTTGGTAGAGCACTCCCTTGGTAAGGGAGAGGTCACCAGTTCAATCCTGGTCATCGGCTCCAGAGATTTGAGAGTGCAGGCGAGCGTGCAGGGCAGGGAGTGCAGGGCGGGAGTAACTCAGTGGTAGAGTCACAGCCTTCCAAGCTGTTGGTCGCGGGTTCGATTCCCGTCTCCCGCTCCATAGACCGAATGTAGGGGATGACAGTGGTTTTTGAAAAAGCTGCCATCAAGATTGAGATGGCGCAAGAGTACGCCAAGCTGCAAGGCGCCATCGAGCAGGCGTTCTTGCCGGATAAAGCAGAGCAATTCCTGAAGCGGCTTGATCGCAAGGGAATTCGCATCCGGAACGTAGACGCGGTGCTGGCGCAGAAGGTGCTCGAGCGGTTCGGCGAGCCGGGATTGAACGCGCAGCAGCTGTATCAGGCGCTCCCGCTTTCCGATCAAGCGCAGATACGCGAGCTTTACCTGTCGAAGCTGGAAGGTGTCGATACCGCACTGCGCCATAAATTTAAGAAGTTGTACCAGTATTACTAGTAGAACTCCGTAGATCCTGAGAAGGTCAACGCCGCGAAGGTCAACAAGGGTTTGAGTAGAAGCTAAGAGCTTAGGAGCTAAGAGCTGAATTATGGCGAAAGAGAAATTTGATCGGACAAAGCCGCACTGCAACGTAGGCACGATCGGACACATCGATCATGGCAAGACCACGTTGACGGCGGCCATCACCAAGGTTCTGTCCAAGCACAATCCGAGCATCAAGTTCCGCTCG
>JAICJP010000108.1 GCA_025928375.1 Candidatus Sulfotelmatobacter sp. | reverse complement strand
GCCTTCGCGTGTCGTATGCTCCATCGCAACTACCACGCGCCGTGCTCCCGCGACTAGATCCATCGCGCCGCCCATCCCCTTCACCATCTTTCCGGGAATCATCCAATTCGCGATGCTGCCGGTCTCATCGACCTCCATCGCGCCCAGCACGCTCAAGTCGATATGCCCGCCGCGAATCATGGCAAACGAATCCGCGCTCGAAAAGTAAGAAGTCCCTGGCATCTCGCTGACCGTCTCTTTGCCCGCATTGATCAGATCCGGATCCTCCGTACCTTCCACCGGATATGGCCCGATCCCCAGCATTCCATTCTCTGACTGCAACGTAACTTCAATCCCCTTCGGTACATGGTTGGCAATCAGCGTAGGCATTCCAATGCCAAGGTTCACATAGAACCCATCCCGCAACTCGCGCGCAATTCGCCTCACAATCCGCTCGCGCTTATCGACGTCTTTGCCGGCCTTCCCTGTCGTCATATTTCATCCTCACCGGTGCGTCTCACCGACCGCTGATCGCTTTCCGCACGGTCCTGCGCTCAATCCTGTGCTCGTATAGTTCGCCTTGAAAAATCCGCTTCACATAAATTGACGGAGTATGAATCGCGTCCCCCTCCAACTCGCCCACATCCACCAGATGCTCGACCTCAGCGATCGTAATCTTGGCCGCTGTCGCCATCATGGGGTTGAAGTTCCGCGCCGTCTTGCGATAAATCAGATTTCCCGAACGGTCGCCCTTCCACGCCCGGACGAATGCGAAGTCGGCCGTCAACCCTCGTTCCATCAGATACGGCCGGCCATCGAACTCGCGCGTCTCCTTGCCTTCCGCGACCATCGTGCCCACGCCGGTGGGAGTGTAGAAGGCCGGAATCCCCGCGCCGCCAGCACGAATACGCTCCGCAAAGGTTCCTTGCGGCACTAATTCCAACTTGATCTTGCCGGCGAGCACCAGTTCTTCCAATAACTTATTCTCGCCAACGTAGGTGCCGATGTGATGAACGATCTGTCCCGCCGCCAGCAGCAAGCCGTTGCCCACTCCATCGATTCCGACATTGTTGCTGATGGTATGCAGGTTCCTAATGCCTTTGCGCGCCAGTGCCCGAATCAGGTTCTCCGGCATGCCGCACAGCCCGAACCCTCCAATCATAATGGTCGCGCCGTCGAACACATCCCGGATGGCTTCATCCGCATTGGCCACAACTTTGTTCATAAGAAATTTGGTAATTGGGTAATTTTGTAACCTGGTAATTTAACAGGCCTGATCAGGATTTTGTATTCAATCGGCTCTAGCTTTCTTCGGTGTTGCACTCTTCCGCAGTGCGTGCGCCTGATCAAACTCCTGCGCCAACTCCCGGGTCGCCAGATTTTCGCGGATATGCGCCAGCCGCTGCTCCACTTTCCATAAGGCGTCCGCAAGGTTCTTCTTATTGCTGATGGCGACATCCCGCCACATGGAATAAGGACTCGCTGAAATCCGCGTCATCTCCTGCAGGGCGCGGCCGCCCGCCGGCAGCAGTGGAGCATCCTCGCCAAACTCTTCTACCAGCGCGGCGGCCAGGGCAGTGGAGATCATCTGCGGTACGTGGCTGATCCAGGCGCATAAGCGGTCATGCTCGTCTGCCGGCATCATCGCAACCCGCGCCCCGATGTGATCAATCCATCCCAGAAATTCGCCGATGAGCCCCTCTTGCATGTTCTGATTTTCGACAGGCGTAACGAACCACACCGCCTTGTGAAACAAATCCGCATCGGCGAATTCCACGCCGCTCACTTCCTTTCCCGCCATCGGATGTCCGGCCAGAAAGCAGCTGCCCGCGTTCTTGCCTAACACTTTTTTCGCGCACTCCACGACCAAGGCTTTGGTGCTTCCGACGTCGGTCAGCAAAGCATGGCGCGGCAGCGCCGGACCCAAGCGCTGAATCAAATCGACAATCGCCAGCACCGGAGTCGCCAGCACTACCAAATCGCTTCCATGGACGGCGTCCCCCGGCTCAACGATTCCCTCGTCAATAGCGCCGCAATTGTGCGCCTTCTCCAGGATCGCTTCCCGATCGCAGCCAATAATTCTGCCGGCAAACTTCTTCCGGCGTAGCGCCAGAGCGAGGGAGCCACCAATCAGGCCCGTGCCGATGATCGTGATTTGCCGGAGGGACATAAGAAGTTGAGTAATTTTGCAATTTGGTAATTGGGTAATTTAAAAGCGCACAAATACCGAGAAGTTCAATTACTCAATTGCCAGATTTCCCAATTACCCAATTTTCCGTCCCACCGCCGGGGCAATCATCCTGAGTTCATCCATGAGCTTTGCGAATTGCTCCGGGAACAGCGACTGTGCTCCATCCGACAGTGCCTTGTCCGGATTGCAATGCACTTCGATGAGCAACGCGTCTGCGCCCGCGGCCACCGATGCGCGCGCCATGGGCGCAACCTTGTCGCGACGGCCCGTCCCATGGGAAGGATCCGCCGTCATAGGCAGGTGCGACAGCTTGTGAATGATTGGAATGGCGGAGATGTCCATGGTGTTCCGCGTGTAGGTCTCAAAGGTGCGGATCCCGCGCTCGCACAAAATGACGTCATAATTCCCGCCCGACATCACGTACTCCGCCGAAAGCAAAAGCTCCTCAAAGGTCGCAGCGATGCCGCGCTTCAGCAGCACCGGCTTGCGCACCTTGCCCAACTCGCGCAGCAGGTTGAAATTCTGCATATTGCGCGCGCCGATCTGAAGAATGTCCACATACGGCAGCATCATCGGAATCTGCGAGATCTCCATCACTTCGCTGATTACCAGCAGGCCGAACTTTTCGCCCGCCTCCTGCAGCAACTTGAGCGCGTCCTCCCCGTGTCCCTGGAACGAGTAGGGGGAACTGCGCGGCTTGAATGCGCCCCCGCGCAAGACTTTCGCACCGGCCTTGGCGATCGCCTCCGCCGTGCTGAACAACTGCTCGCGGGACTCGACCGAACAGGGCCCCGCCATAACGACCACTTCATTGCCCCCGACCCCGATCCCGTTGCGCAACTTCACGACGGTGCCCTCGGGGCGAAAGCTTCTGCCCGCGAGTTTGTACGGTGAACTGATGCGGTGGACTTCCTGCACCCCGGGCAGCAACTCCAGGATGCGGATATCGAAATCGATATTCGATCCCACGGCCCCGAGCACGGTCATGCGCGCCCCAGTGGAGCGGTGCACCTCGAACCCCATCTTCACCAGGTGCTCAATGACCTGCTGTATCTGCGCTTCGTCGGCGCGTTCCTGCATGGCAACAATCATGAAAACAGCTCCTGGCTTCTAGCTCTTAGCTTCTAGCTAGGAGCTAATGGCTAACAGCTAATAGCTCTCCCTCAATCATTCACGTCCGACTCCAGCTCCGTCTCGGTCTCGTTGGGTTCCTGGTGCGGGACAATTTCTTCCTTCTGGATATTTCGCATTACGTCGATGATGCGCTCGTAAATCCTCACCAGATCGCGGCCCGGCAGAGGTCCCGGATTCACCGCTTGCACGTTTTCAAAAACAATCCGCTCCCGATCCGGCTCGTAAATTGGCAAAGAGGTATTGCGCTTGAGCTTGCCGATTTCAACCGCTGCCCGCGCCCGTTCGCTCAGGAGCGCCACCAGCTTTTGATCCAGCTCATCGATTTGCTTTCGCCAATCTTCTATATCCATGAACCCGCTCTCACCGCCCCAAGCGCTTTCCAGCCCACGCATTTCTTGAAGCTTGGGAATTTCGCCGTTTCTGTCGATCCCTTGAATCCCGGTGCACTCATGCTGCACCCACCGGAACGCGTCCGAGCAAGCCTCTCACAAACTCCCCCACAGCTTTCGCTTCCCGTCCTCTGTTTTTCTCGACCGTCTGAACAATGGCACTCCCCACCACCACTGCGTCGGCAAACTGGCCCACTTCGGCGAACTGTTCTGCGGAAGAAATGCCGAACCCCAAAGCAATCGGCAACTTCGTAACCCGCCGCAAGCGCTGCACCAGCTTGCGCGCATCTTCGGCCAGTTGCTGCCGCTGTCCCGTGACGCCCGTCCGGGATACGGCATAGACGAACCCGCGCGACGCTTGCGCGATTCGCCTCAGGCGCTCATCGGAACTGGTGGGCGCGGCCAGGAATACGGGAGCTAAATCATGTTCCCGCATCGCCCGCAGATATTCCCCGGCTTCCTCGACCGGCAAATCCGTAACCAGCACGCCATCAACTCCCGCGGCCCGCGCCACTTTGCAGAATTTCTCCATCCCCATCCGCAGAATGGGATTGAGATACGAAAACACAATCAGCCCGGTGGATTGTGCCTGCTGGCGAATTTCCGCAGCAAGAGTCAGCACTTGCGCCAGAGATGTTCCGTGCTTCAGCGCCCGCTCGCTGGCGCGCTGAATCACAGGTCCATCGGCAACCGGGTCGCTGAAGGGCACGCCTAACTCGATCGCCTCCGCTCCGGCTTCAATGGCAGACAAAATAAGCTCACGCGTAGTCGCCAGATCCGGATCGCCGCAAGTTACATACGCCACCAGCGCCGGCTTGTTGTAGAAGGTAAGAGGCACTGAACCCTGTTCCCTATTCCCTGATCCCTGAACTTGAGCGGGATACTCCATTCCCCGCCTACGAAAGCCAAGTAGGGTGGGCACCCTGTCAAGTATCGAAGTGGTCAGTCGATCTTTAAATTCTCGCGAAGAATGCCTACATCTTTATCGCCGCGCCCAGACACATTCACGATCACGATTTCGGACTTCTTCATGCGAGGCGCCCGCTTGATGACCTCGGCCACAGCGTGCGCCGACTCGAGCGCCGGAATGATGCCTTCTGTGCGCGCCAGGACAGTCGTGGCTTCCAATGCCTCTGCGTCGGATGCCGGGACATACTCCGCCCGCCCCGCATCGCGCAATGCCGCGTGCTCCGGGCCAATCGAAGGATAATCCAGACCCGCCGAAACCGAATGCGTCAGCGCTATCTGCCCGCCCGAATCCTGCAGCACGTAAGAGTAAGTTCCCTGAAGAACCCCCGGTGATCCCCCGCGAAAACGCGCTGCGTGATCGCCCAGAGTCTCACCGCGCCCGCCGGCCTCGACTCCGATCAGGCGCACGCTCTTATCTTTTATAAATTCGTAAAACGCCCCGATCGCGTTGGAACCGCCGCCCACACACGCGATGACAGCGGTGGGAAGTTTGCCCTCAGCCTTCAGGATCTGCGCCCGCGCCTCCCGCCCGATCACGCGATGAAAGTCGCGCACCATCGTGGGATAAGGATGAGCGCCGAGCACGCTTCCCAGCAGATAATGCGTGGTGCGCACGTTCGTGACCCAGTCTCGCATGGCCTCGTTGATCGCGTCTTTCAAAGTGCGCGACCCTGATTCCACTCCGCGCACGTCGGCTCCGAGCAAGCGCATGCGGAAGACGTTGAGTTCCTGCCGCCGCATGTCCTCGGTGCCCATGTACACAACGCACTCGAATCCCAGGAGCGCACACACTGTAGCGGTCGCCACCCCGTGCTGCCCCGCTCCAGTCTCGGCAATGACGCGCTGCTTTCCCATGCGCTCGACCAGCAATCCCTGCCCCAGGCAGTTGTTGATCTTGTGCGCCCCGGTGTGCAGCAGGTCTTCGCGCTTGAGATAAATTTTGGCGCCGCCCAGTTTCTCTGTCAGGCGCCGCGCGGAAAATAAAGGGGTAGGACGTCCCGCATAAGTGCGCAGCAATTCGTCCAACCGCGCCTGAAATTTCTTGTCCTTCCGAGCTTTCGCGTACTCGCGCTCCAATTCGTCCAGCGCAGCCATGAGCGTCTCAGGCACATAGCGTCCGCCATAAACGCCAAAGCGCCCAGCCTGATCGCTAGGAATAGAAGCAGAAGTCGAAGGCGAACGAGGGTGCCCCACTCTACGTGCTTTTCGTAAACGGGGAATTTTGACTCTGGAACTCCGAGGAACCGTAGCCATCCCTAGTCCGCCTTCCGATCTGCTTCCCGCACCGCGCGCACAAACGAGCGCACCTTCTCGGGATCTTTCTTTCCCGGCCGCGACTCCACCCCCGAGACCACATCCACTCCCCAGGGCTTCAGAATGTTCAAAGCCGTACACACATTGTCGGGCGTAAGACCGCCTGCCGCGACCACGTTGCCCAGTGCCTTGATGTTTTCCAGCATGGGGCCTGACGCACGCCAGTCGAAAACCTTGCCCGTCCCGCCGGGTCTAGAACCGTCGCCTGAATCGAGAAGAAAGGCGTGAACGACATCTGGCTGCCACATCATCGCCCACCCGTCAGGACTTTCGCGAACCATTGAAATCGCCGCAAGAACCTTCAACTCCGGTCGCCTCGCCTTCACCAGGTCCGCAACATGCGGATCCTCATGATCGCCGTGCATCTGAATCGCGGTCAGGCCGGCACCCTCAGCAATTTCGGAGAGCATGCCCTCCGCCTCATTCACAAATACGCCCACCTTCTCGATTTCTTTGGGCAGTTCTTGCACAATCTGCCGTGCGGTTTCCACGTTCACGCACCGCGGACTCTTTTCATAGAAAACGAATCCGATCGCATCCGCTCCCGCATCCACCGCAAGCAGCGCGTCCTCCAGATTCGTCATCCCGCAAACCTTGACCCAAGTCATAAATGAACAATCAACGGCCGAGCGACCCGCTTCACTGAGCACGGGATACCGAGGTATGAAGCAGAGGTGCTCCCATGAGTTCCCGCAGTGCAGCACCGGGACGATCCGCCCGCATCAGTGACTCGCCTACCAGAAACGCGTGATAACCAGCCGAGCGCAACAATCTGACATCCTGCGGGGAATGAATCCCACTCTCCGCGACGCCAACCACGTTACCGGGAAAGCGATCTGCCAGCGCGATTGCCGTCTGCAGATCAACCTTAAACGTCCGCAGATCCCGCGTATTCACCCCAATCAAGTCACACCTCGCATCCAGAGCGCGATCCAACTCGTGACGATCGTGCACTTCGCACAGCACATCGAGACCATGCGACCGTGCCGAATTCGAAAGCGAGATCAACTCTGCCTGCGACAGCGCCGCCACTATCAGCAACACCGCATCCGCCGAATTGGCCCGCGCTTCCAACACTTGAAATTCATCGACAATGAAATCCTTGCGCAAGCAGGGGATCGCCACCGCTGCCGACGCCCTCCCCAAATTTTCGAGTGATCCCTGGAAGAATTCCTCGTCGGTTAGCACCGACAACGCTGCCGCGCCCGCTCCTTCCAACTCTCTCGCCAGAGCAGGCACATCGAAATCAACCCGAATCAGCCCTTTGGATGGCGAAGCCTTTTTCAACTCGGCAATGACCGCGATCCCATCCTGGCTGCGAGCCGCCAGCGCTCGTCGAAACCCGCGCGGCGCATGCGTTTCGGCTTGCTTTTCTAACGCGCGCAAGTCGGCAGCGCTCTTGCTTCGAGCTATCCGTCGACGCGTCGACGCCACGATTTCATCCAGAAATGCAGCCATACTGAGAGCACCCACAACTCAGGGGAGTCCTCCGATTATACGGGAAGGGCGGGTCCCCACTGGTCTTCACGGCGCCTTCAAGGCCGGAAAGAATAGGTGTACTTGATCACAAAGCGGTGCTCATAGAACTGCTGTGGAGTCACCGCCGCCAGGCTGGCGAACTTCTGCCCCGCCGTGTAAATCACATACAAATCGCTGTCCGGGCGGTAGTTCCACCGCAGACGGATGTTAGCGCTGGCGCCCTGCGGGTCCGCCGTATTCATCTGCAGGATGGTGGAGAGCGACAGAAAGCGCGAGAACGCGTAATCCGTCTCCAGGGAACCAAACACCACGGAAAAGTCCTGGAACGAAGGCGCCGCGCCCGGACTGCCGTCCGTCACTCCCAGGTGGAACCGGTTCCACTGCTCGCTAAATCCAAACGCGAGACGCTGGTTCGCCCGGTAAGTCGCCCGCACCCGGGCCTCGTTCAGCTTTCCGTTGTAATATCCGCCGAATCTTTCATAAAAGCTTACTGTCACCTTGCGTTCCTTCGACGAGCCATAGGTCAGTTGATGACGCGCCCAGTTGTAGACGCCGACGGGAATATACAGGTTCTTATAAATGTTGAATGGTTCGGTCAGCCGCTGCGCGAACGCGTCCACAATGTCATCATCGGTGTAGGACCCGTTGTTGAACTCCCCCCGAAACGTCGCCTGCCACTCCTGCGTCTGCACGCCGCCGTGCGTATCGGGATCGTGCACGAGGAAGCTCTCGAAATTAAGCTCCCGCAGCTTCATCACTTGCGGACGCACCTTGAAATTCGCATCCGCGAAATCGCATATGCAGTCCGTCCTCTCCAGGAAACCGACCGCGGGATTGAAATTCGGCCCAATCTTTCTGTGCTCGGCAAACAGGTCCAACCAGTTCGATCGATAAATGACTCCTGCTCCCAGGCTCGTCTGCCCCGACTGGCAGTTATCCGGATTGATGGAGCACAAGTAATATCCCGGACTGCGCGTCTGCGCTGCGTATCCCGACAACGCCAGATTTTTCAGCAGCACCAGACGCCCATCCACGCCCTCGGTTTGGTTGTAATTTCCCGCGGGATTGCCAAACCGCTTATCGATGCCCATCACGCCGAGGTACGACCCACTCTCCCCGATCGAGCGCTTCACCCGCACCACGGCATAGTTGGCGTACGGATTCGGCCCGGACGATCTCGTGTTTACATCCATCACGCCCAGTTCGAATCCAGCCATCTGACCGGTGACGCGTCCACCACCATTGATCGGAACCTCCTGGCCGGTAACCGGGTCGATCCCAATTTGACGGCTGAAAAATAGCTGGTCGCCGCTCTCGCCAATACTCATCGGGAAGGAAAACACGTTGGCGTTCTCCAGAAAAAACTGCCGCTTCTCGGGAAAAAATAGTTTGTAAGGAGTCAGATTGAACTGCTGCACATCCACATCGCTGTCGGCGAAATCCGTATTGCCGGTAAGATTCGCGACCAGGTTGGACCGCAGCCCATACTTGATATCGAGCCCGCCGGTATGCAGAGCGCTGGTGCCAGGGCTCAAGCCGCTGCTCACCGCGCTCGGCGGAAGATGGCTGAATCCTCCGAGCGCATACGGCTTCACGATAAACAGCCGGCCGCTGCCAATGTGGCTGATCCCGCTGAGTTCCCCGGCTTCGCTGATCTTGCTGATGCCAAACGTTCGCCGCCAGGCGCTCCACAAATCTTCTTCGTTCTTTCTGCGGATAAATCGCTTGAAGTTCACGCCCCACACTACGTCTTCGCTGCGCATGAAATTCAGCGTGGAGAAAGGAATCTCTACGGTCGCCGTCCACCCGTCCCCGGTAATCCGGGCTTCCGATGCCCAGACGCCGTCCCAGCCCGGGTCGCCATCTTGCGCATTATCCATCTGGGCTTCGTCGGTGAGCAGCCCGTCGCGCTGCGTTCCGAGAGGATTGATTTGGAAGAGGTAGGCGTTCCGCCGGTCGCGACGCGAATCAATGATGATTTCGAAGTGGTCGTCGAACTCCTGGCTCACATCCCGCCGCAGTTGAGAAGCGATGACGCCATGCGGAGTCGAGTCATGGCATGCGATCCCAAAGTACACGTCGTTGTGCGTGTACAAGATTCGAACTTCGGTGCCTTCAGTAGCGCGCTGCCCTTCGAAGGGCTCTCGCTGCCGGAAATCTGTGATCGGTTTCGCCAGTTGCCAGATAGGATCGTCGAGGCTTCCGTCCATCTTCGGCGCGCGCTCGACGTGCACCGCGCGAGCCGTGCGGATGGGCTCGCTTGCCGACTCCGCTGGAGTAATCTGCGCGAGCGCTGAACCCACGGCCAGCACGAGCAGACAAGCCGCAACCCGAATGAGTCCCGGTCTTCCACCATCCATCGACACATATCCCCAAGCGCTCAACAACTATCAATTGAACCTGAACAGTACCTGAAAACCGAAGAGCACTTAACGCGCGTAACTCCAGGCGGAAGGTCTCCGTTCAGCGGCAGGTCGTCAAACGTAATCGCCACTTTCTGGGCGGCACATGCACTGAAGAAAAATAAAATACAAAGAAGCTGCCACGATGCTGCCTTCCTGAGCCCTATCCCCTGACCCCTGTCCCCTGAATGTGTCAACGCGTTACTCCATGCCCAAAGACTTCTTTACCGCCATACCATACTCCCGCGCCTTCTCGAGCACCGCTGGTTCATCGACAGTCAGCAGTTTCCGATCGCGCATCACAATGCGGCCGCCAATGACCACGTCCTCCACATCGCTGCCCTTCAGCGAATATGCAATCTGCGCATAGATGTCATACACGGGCACGGCATTGGGCTCATTCAAACTGATCAGCACCAGATCAGCTTTTTTGCCGGCCTCCAACGATCCAATCTCCTTTTCCATGTGCAATGCGCGGGCTCCATCGATGGTGGCCATTTCCACCACCGCCTTGGCATTCAAGGCCAGCGGGTCCATCTTGGAAATCTTCGCCAGCTTTGCCGCAAGATCGATCTCTTCCATCAGATCGAGATCGTTGTTACTCCCCGCGGGACCGTCTGTGCCCAACCCGACCGCCACTCCCGCAGCCCGCATCTCGGGAACCGGCGATACTCCGCTCGCGATCATCATGTTGCTCGACGGATTGTGCACGCATCCCGTGCCGCGCTCAGCCAGCAGCTTGCGGTCCGCTTCATCGACGAAAATGCAATGCGCCGCGACGATGTCGGGCCCGAGCACGCCGATTTTCTGCAGAAATTGCACCGGAGACATCCCGTTGGCCTTCTCGCTGTCCTCCCACTCTTTCTTCATCTCCGCCACATGAATCAGGATCGGCGAATGATATTTCCGTGCGAGCGCTGCCGCATCGTGCAGCGTCTTCTTGGAGCACGTATAAATGGAATGGGGAGCCGCCGCCGCATGGATCAGCGGATCTCCCTGCCACCGCTTGAGGAATTTTTCCGTATAGGCCAACATCTCCGCCTCCGATTTATTGTCGGGAGCAGGAAAATCGATGAAAGTCTCACCCAGCACGCCGCGCATCCCCGCAGCTTTCGTCTCCTCGGCGATGGCGTCCTCGAAGTAATACATGTCGGCAAACGTCGTGACTCCGGCGCGAATCTGCTCCGCCGCGGCCAGCCTGGTTCCCCAGCGCACAAATTCTTCATTCACATTCTTTGCTTCCGCGGGGAAAATGTACTTGTAGAGCCAGTCATTCAGCGTGACGTCGTCATGCAATCCGCGAAACAAGGTCATGGGCACGTGCGTATGCCCGTTGATGAATCCCGGCAACACGAGATGCCCCCGCGCATCGATCATCTGCGCAGCGCGATAGCGGGACTCAATTTCTGCGCGAGGCCCGACCGCAAGAATCGAATCTCCGCGCACTGCCACACTGCCATCGGGAATGATGGCCCGCGCGACGTCCATGCTAACCACGGTTCCACCGCTCACGATAAGATCGACAGCCTCTTTTTCCTGCGCAGACGCCGTCGCGCTCACGGCGAGTAAGACGGCGATCCAAACTCGAATCAGCATGTTTAAGGTCTCCTGACCCAGAACAGTCGGTTCGCTCAGCGTCGCTTCGCTTGCGACTGGACAGCCCAAGGGGCTGTCACTACACGAGCACGATTCTCTCCTATATTTCCTTCTTCCCTACGACTTCAATCTCCGTATCCGGCACCGGCTTACTGCGCGCCACGCTGAAATCCCGCACCTGGTTCAAGGAAAATGTCGGCACTCCCTGAGTTGTGGCCGCCTTGATCCGCCCGAAATCTGCGCCCTCCACATCGTCGAGCACAAACGCAGGCCGCGCATCGGGGCTGGTGTGTTCAATCTTGATGCCCTCCATCTCCAGCCCGCGCACATGCCGCACAAAAAAACCATGCGCCGGAGTTGTGCCAAACATTGTCGGCTCGGGGTATTTCTTCTCCTCCTCAGGGATCGCTCTCTGGGCGTCAGCCTGCGTACCACCGCCTGCGTGCACGATCACCACATCGCTGATCTTCACATCTTCAATCGGATGTCCCGAAATTCCCGCCATGATCGATGCGATACGGGCTGAATTGGGCGCGCAGAGCACCGTGATGTTGCTCAGGATCAATCGCCGGATCGCGCCCACAGGAACGCCAGACGGCCCACGCATTCGCGCTCCCAGGCGCACAAAGATCGGAGCCTCTACTGCGTCCCGCATGGTGATGTTGGTGCAGGTCACATCTTCAATCACCGCTCCATCCACGCTCTCGATGGCTAGTCCGCGGCAGCCGTCAAAGACGCAATTCGCAATCGTGATGTTCCTGAATCCCTCGTTCGATTCCGTCCCAAACTTGATCCGGCCTGTACGCGGAACCTTCGCACCTTCAGGGAATTTCTTGAAAGTCCCCTCCAGCAGCGCACCTTCTTCAAAGCTGCCACTGAGCAGGCAATTGGTGATGCTCACCATCTCTGTTGCGCGCGCATAGCCCAGCGCAAACGAACTCTTCAGGCAAATACCGTCATCCCAAGGCGAATTCACGCTGCAGTTAGAGATCCGCACATTGCGGCAGCAGTCAACATCTATGCCGTCGCGGTTGGTGTCGATCTTCAAATTGTCGATGGTGAGGTTGTCCACACCCGTCGCGAGAATCCCGAAATGCCCGCCGTGCAGAATGGAGAAATCGCGCAGCAGCACGTTCCGGCAATTCTTGAGTGCAATCGCTTTGTTTGCTACCCCGGGCTGCTCCGCAACCGGACCCGCGCCCCACCCGCGGCTCAGTCCTTTTCCCCAGATCAACCCCGGCCCACAGATCGAAACATCGCTGAGCCCCTCGCCCCAGATCAGGCTGTTGTGCCAATGGTTGTGCCCGTAGT
>JAICJP010000014.1 GCA_025928375.1 Candidatus Sulfotelmatobacter sp. | reverse complement strand
GGATCGCACTGAGAAAAGAGGCAATAGCTTGTTGATCACTCCCGGTCTGGTAGTACATCAGACCGAGGTTGGCGCGGATTTCTGCGATTTTGGGCTGAAGAGTGACGGCCTTTCTATAGAACTGGGCTGCGGCTTCGAAATTCCCTCCGGCCTGGGCTTGTTGCGCCGAGGCCAAGAGGGATTCAAACTCGGAAGGCTGTTGCGAAAATGCTGCTCCGTTGAGAGCGATGAACATCGCGCAACCGGCAACAACACTCCTGATTCTCCGCACGCATCACCAATAAAACTTCAGCGCTGCCTGCATTTGCCTCGGCGTCCACGCTGAAGTAATGGTCCCAAATCCTGGGCCCATCGCCGTGTTCGGGCTGTAGTAATTGGTGTGGTTGAAGGCATTGAAAATATCCAGGCGGAACTGAAAACGGAACCGTTCTTGGATCGGGAAGTATTTTTGAATACTGATGTCGAAGTTCTTGTAACCGGGCGCACGCAGATCGGAGAAGTATCGTGGAGCATTCCCCAGGCTCCACGGACCGGCGACCGCGAAGGCCGCCGTGTTGAACCACTCGGTGCGGCTAGGATTGGCGATGTGATAGTTGCCAACCACATCGACATGCTGGCCCGCTCCGAAATAGTTGAGTCCATTCCCTGAGCTGCCAATGGTCAGAGGGAAGCCCTCTTTCAGGGTCAGGGTTCCGGAGGTCTGCCAGCCACCAACGATGGTGTTCACGACGCCGTTCACCCCAGATCCGAACTTCTTGCCCTTACCAACTGGCAGCTCGTAGACATAGCTCAGAACGAAGCTATGAGGAGTGTCGGTTGCATCGACCGACTTCTCCGCGGCAAGATTATAGACATTACGAATATTTTCCGAGAAGTTGGACGACGCGGAAGCCCAGTTTTCGGGTCCCCCCACGTTGTCGACGAATTTCGAAAAGGTATAGGAGGCCAACAGCGTGAGCCCCTGCGACACCCGGTGCGTATAGTTCACGTCCAGAGCGTTGTAATGCGAACCACCCGCGGGATCCTGGCTTTCGTTAATATCACAGAATTCCGGGTGGGGCCTGAGCAACTGCCCTTGTTGAATCGTGGGTTGATCAAGACTGCAGCCGCTCGAGGTGATGTGGCCGAAGAAAGGATTTGGAACTTGATTCAGCAAGGCATTGCCCATCGAGAAGTACTTGGGATCAATCTGATTCAAATTGAGGCCGCTGGCGACGACGTGGACGCCGTGGTTGCCGACGTAGGTGATGTCCAGTACGTCGTTGGAAGTCGGCGCATACTGGAATCCATACATCCATTGCTGAGCATAGTACGTCTTGCGGTTGCGTGAGACCGCATTCACGCTGAATCCCACATCGGTTAATCCGCCGAGTGAACTGCCGCTGACCGGCACGAGGCCGCCCGAAAACGCGGTGCTCAACGTATTTGCCGGCGTCAAGCCGCCGTCGTTCGACGCTACGTAAGGAGTATCAGAGCTGAATCCGGGCGCCGGACCGGTCCCGCGGAAGGTGGGAGGGTAGAAGATTCCATATCCTCCCCGCATTACGAGCTTCGGCATCAGTTGATAGGCAAAACCGATTCTGGGCGCAAAATTCTTGTAATTGGTGTTGAAGAGTCCGCGTTTGCCAGAGTTGGCGAATTGGAGTTCGCCCAAGTAGGTCTGACCAACCGCCGAACTGATGGGATTGGTCGGGCTGTAGTCGAACGACGCCTGCCGGTTATAGCGATCGGTGACCGGTCGTTGCACTTCCCAGCGGATCCCAAGATTCAATGTCAGTTTTCGCGTTGCTTTCCAGTCATCCTGCAGATATACGCCATGGAACCAGGTGCGGGTGACCCCCTGAATCGAGATACCGGTATTTCCACTAGCAGGTAAGCCCATTAGCATAGATGCGGTTGAGTCGCCGGTTCCGGTGACGTTCTTGCCTGCGCTGTCCAGAGCAGCCGTGAACAGATTGTTAAAGTTGAACGGGGTGAAGTGGTAGCGTCCGCCGTTTTCATCGGTTGCGACAGCCATATACCCGAAGGACAACTGGTGAGTTCCCCGGACTTTCACAAAATCGACGGATCCGCTGACAGCGGATCGAGGAAATGCACCCTGCCCTGCTCCGGCGACTGGCCCTTCCGGTAGATAGCTAGCCACGCTGATAATGGGGAACTGCGGCGAGTAGGTATCGATGAAACTCGGCAACCCAAGCGACGAGGCCTTGAAGCCCTTGCTTTGCACGTCGTTGCCTTCAACCCATTTCATCCCGCCCAGATTGACGCTCATGGTGAAAGTCGGAGTGAATACCTGGCTTAAACCGACACCAATGTTCCAGCGGTTGTTGGGGTTTCGCTGTCCCGGACCGGCAGGGTCGCCGGCACCGAAGAAAGCAGCTTCTTCGTCCTTATATTCCTTCTTGTAGGAATATCGTCCGTAGATCCGCGTGCTGTCGCCGAAGTTGTGGTCAATGCGACCGCTGTACTCGTCGGAATAGTCCGCCTGAAGGCCGGAAGCACTCCAGTTGTTTGCCAATGCATTGCTGAGCGGGGTCGGATAATACTTGATGAGGGTCTGCCCCATGCTGTTGATGAGCTTCCCGCCCGTGTACGGGGATACATACGTCGCCAGATTGTTGCCTGGGATGGGATCGCGAACGTAACTGCCGCCGGGCAGTTGGCGGGTGCTGAACGGGTCATAGAGTTGGCCAGCCAAGATCGGCCTGCCCAGTGCATCGGTTCCGACTTGGGCGCCCAATAGCGCCGAGAAGTCCCCGTTGCGAAAAGCCGGGATTGGCACCGTGCCGGAATACTGCCCGGCGTTATGGTCTCTGTGGCCCTCGTAGTTGAAGAAGAAAAAGGTCTTGTTCGTCTGCTTGTAGATCCCCGGAATGTACACAGGGCCACCAATGGCAACACCAAACTGATTGCGATGCGAATTCGGGCGCGGGAGCCCGTTCAAGTTGTTGAAGTAGTTATTCGCGTCGAGTGCGCCGTTGCGCATGTAATCGTACACATCTCCGTGCAAACGGTTGGTGCCGGACTTGGTCACAACGTTGATCACATTTCCGGTGCTCCAGCCGTATTGTGCGGTGAAGGAGTTCTGTTGCACCTTGAACTCCTGTACGTTGTCTGGGGACGGTACGTAAATGACGCCACCCCAGCCTTCACTGGCATCCCAGGCGCCGTCCAGGAGAAATGCCGTGGTTCCAAAGTATCCGCCGCCAAAATTAAAGAACGAGACGTCCTGGTCGGCGGAGCCTTGCTGCCCCCCCGACGAAATGGTCTGCCTTTGCGACAAATTGTTGACGGATGAGTTCAACTCGACGAAGTTGAACACGTTGCGGAGATTGAGGGGCAGTTCCGTGACCTGCTTGCTGGAGATCTCAGCCCCAATGTTGGCGTTATCCGTCTGCAGCAGAGGAGCCGCTGCCGTGACTTCGATCTGCTCAGTGGATCCTATGGTCAAGTTCACCGCTTGATTCGCGGACTGGCCAACTTCTAGCGTGATTCCCTGCTGCTTGAAGGTCTTGAATCCGGTGGTCTGCACCGTCAGGATGTAGGTACCGGCCGGCAGCAGGGGAAATGAGAAGTTTCCCTCGGTATCTGTCTTAGCAGCACGTGAGATCCCCTTCTCCGCGCTACTTAGGTTGACATTGGCGTTGGGCACGCGCGCCCCAGAGGAGTCGGAAACCGAACCTGAGAACGACGCCGAGGAAGCGAGCGTCTGAGCATTTGCCGGCGGCAGGACTGCGTCGATCGAGAGGGTGGCTAAGACCAGAAACACTAGAGCGGAAACACTTCGAGAATTGGGCATTGACCAAGCACTCCTTGGTTACCAAGACGCTTACGTTAGCGGTAACTGTATCGAGGTCAGCGCGCATTCTAGTATCTGGGTACCAGGGGTTGTCAAGAACTTTCTTGCTGCACGCATGCGATCATTTTTGCGCGCATCGTTGATGAGCGAGTTCGGGCCTACTTTTTAGGAATCGTGCTTGTGCGATGTTTGATGGCCTTGGTCAGGAGGGGCGAATTAAAAACCTGGGAATTCAGCGTCGGCGTACGCTGGATCATTCAATGCGCGTGCTTTGAGAGCCAGCGCCGCTAAAGTTACCGATCTCCCCTGGTAGGCAATTGGACTGCTCTCAAGCTGAAGAGGCAGGCACTGCAGATCTCAGTGCGAGGCACGCTCAAACGATAATCGGAGTGCATAGGCATATTTTGTCGGGGCTTGGGCGGGGAGTTGCACGTGCAGGCCGTCCGCACGCTGTTCAAAGCGTAATTTGGCATCACCACCTATCATGGCAACGGATTGGACTGGTTCAGTGCCCACCGTCTTGGCAAGCGAGTGAATCACCGCTTCCCTGCTTGCTGGCCAGGCAAGTCCGATCGCATAAACGTCCTCGCCCCTCGTGGTGAAACGAAAATCTTCTGGAGTGTACTTTGCTGTATCGGTATCGTGGAACGCCCCAGCCGCCACTTTCGTGGGCCCTTCGCCGTAAGTCCTCCACGGGCGAGTACCGTAAATAGCTTCTCCATTGATACCGAGCCATGCCCCGACGTCAAAAAGCACTTTTTGTACCTCCTCCGGTATCGTGCCGTCCGATCGCGGGCCGATGTTCAACAGCAAATTGCCGTTCTTGCTGACGATGTCGATGAGTTGGTGAACTACGAATTCCGGAGATTTGAAAGTGTCGTCTTTAATGTAGCCCCAGGACTTGTTGCTGACCGAAGTGTCGGTTTGCCAGTAGAGAGGCCGAATGTCACCCAGTTGGCCGCGTTCGAGGTCGAGCACTCCGGAGCGCTCCTGCATGGCGTAGTCCTTGTAGTTGATCACGCCAACGTGGTCCCCATATTTCAGCGAACTGTTGTAGTAGAACGCGGCAAAGCGTGTGAGATTCGGACGAATTGAGGCCTGTCCAATCCACCAGTCGAAGTACACGATATCGGGATGGTATTTCTCGACTAGTTCGGCGCTGCGGGCGAGCCAGTCGTCCGCCCAGGCGGTTGACACGTAAGTAAAATCGTTACCGAGTGGAGCGCCCCAAGGGGCGATCCAAGCGTGAGCGGGGCCATAGAATGCAGCGTATTTCGGGTCGTTTACGTCGGAGGAGATTTCGCGCCCCACTCCAAGAAAGAAATTGTGCTCGACGCGGTGCGACGACAGGCCGAAATGCAGACCCGCCGCGCGGACCGCCTTGGCCAGTTCTCCAGTCGTATCGCGGTGCGGACCCATTTTGGCGACGGTCCAGTCGCTCAGGCCGCTGTCGTACATGGCGAAGCCGTCGTGATGCTCAGCGACCGGAACGACATATTTCGCACCCGCTTTCTTGAACAGCTCGGCCCAGGCTGCCGGATCGAACTTCTCGGCCTTGAACATGGGGAGGAAGTCTTTGTAGCCGAACTTATCTTGCGGTCCGTAAGTCGCAATGTGGTGCTTGTATTCTTCGGATCCCTCGCGATACATATTGCGCGGATACCATTCGTTGCCAAAGGCAGGCACCGAATACGCTCCCCAGTGGATGAAGATCCCGAACTTTGCGTCCTTGTACCACTCGGGTGCCTCGTATTTCTGGAGGGATTCCCAGTCCGGGCGAAACGGGCCCTCATGATCGGCGTCATCCACTTCCTTGAGGCGGGCGGCGCGTTCGCTGTCGTACTTGCTGCTGGCCTTCTGCCATATCTGATCAATCTTGACCGGATCCTCTGAAGCACTGGGAGCGGTGGCGCTCTGGGCACAGAGATTGGGGAAAGCGGACAACACGAATACAACAGCGCCGATCCAACCAACTGATTGAAGAAAACGATCCGATCGCATCCTGTCCCTCTCTCAAACGCGAGATTGAATTTGCAGACTATCCCTGTTATCGCGCACCTTGGCTCCAGCGAATGCGTATCCTGCGATGTAGACGTAGGCTGCGAGGGGCACGACGAAAGCCGGCGCGATACTGTGGCGGGCCTCGGCAATGAGTCCCATTACCGGAGTCAGGACTGCGCCTCCGACAATTGCCATCACGAGCAACGATCCCCCGAGCTTAGTGTTGGGTCCCAAACCTTTTAGCCCAAGAGCAAAGATTGTGGGAAACATGAGGGACATGAAGAAACTGGTCGCGAACAGCGCGTATAACCCGCCCCAACCGGGATGTAACGTGGCAAACGCGATCAAGAAAACGTTCACAACCGCGTAGGACCCGAGCAGTTTGTTGGGCGCTACAAATCGCATGATCCACGCAGAACTAAACCGTCCCACGCCAAAGGCTGCCAGCGTAGCCGTAAGGAAATAGCCCGCGACTTTCTCCGGCTGATGAGTGAATTCCTGCACATATTGAATGAAATAACTCCAAGTGCCTACCTGACCACCGACATAAAGGAATTGCGCCAGCACTGCCAGCCAGAAATGCGGGTAGCGCAAGAGGTCGCGAAAATGGCCGTGATCACCACCATCTTCGTGTTCACTACGAATCGGGGGAAATTTTGTCCGGAAAATCACCAGAGCCCAACAGATCGCAATCGCGCTCAGCACCAGATAGGGCTTGACCACTCGCATCGTCTCGGAGCGAAGATAGGCATCGTACAGGTGCTGGGTTTTCAAACTGTCGATCTGCTGCGGATCTAACTCGACGCCGGAAAAGATGAACAGTGTGCCCATCAGCACACCTGTAATCGAACCCAGCGGGTTGAAAGCTTGAGAGAAGTTCAGCCGCCGCTCCGAGCTTTCCGGATCGCCCAACTGAGCGATGAACGGATTGGACGCCGTTTCAAGAAACGAAAGCCCGCTCGCAATTACAAATAGAGCAAACAGGAAAAAACCGTACCGGCCCATAATCGCTGCTGGCCAGAACAGAAGCGTCCCCAGCCCAAACAGCAGCAAGCCTATGACAAATCCAGCTTTGTATCCCAGCCTGCGCATAAGAACAGCCGCCGGAATCGCCAGCACAAAGTAGCCCATGTAGAAAGCGGACTGAACCAATCCGGCTTGGAAGCGCGAGATCGCGAAAGACTTCATAAACTGCCGGATCAGCACGTCGTTCAGGTTGTTTGGAATTCCCCACAAAAAGAACAGCGCTGTTACCAGAATGAAAGGGACGAGGTGTCCCGATGGGAACAGGGGCGCGGCGCTGGGTTTGCGTTCAGTCGTTGAGGGCCTGTCATTCGTTATTTGCACGTGAATTGTCCTTAGGCCTGACAATTTGGAAAACGCGTCCTCAATCCAGACAGACCATAATTTTCTTAAACCGTGATGGATTCTCGCTCCAGGAACGCAATGCATCTGCCGCTTCGTACAGAGAAACCACGAGGCTTACCGCTTGATCCACTGGAAACCTACGGTTTTCCAAGAGACTGATGACCGCGTGGAAGTCTTCGGGCTGCGCATTCCTTGATCCGAGAATGTCCAGTTCCTTTTGCACGAACAACCTGGTTTCGTAGCTCACCGGTTCTTTGGCATACCCGATATACACGACTCTGCCGCTGAATGAGACTTCTTCCACAGCAGCTCGAAACGTTGCTGGCGTACCAATTGCCTCGATCACAACGTCCGGCCCACGGCCCTCAGTTAATTCCAGCAACCGCTCGTGCAATGATTCCCGGTGCGTATTGATTGTGTGAGCGCCGCCCGAAGCTCGCGCAAGGTGGAGTTTTTCGTCGTCCACGTCAACGCAGATTGTGCGCGCATCTCGAGCACTCGAAGCAGCGACGGCTCCCAGGCCTACGCCGCCACACCCCATAACCAAAACTGTATCGTCGCCGGCGACCCGCCCACGCGATACTGCGTGAAATCCGACAGTCAGCGGTTCAACCAGGCACAATTCCTTGGTCGTGAGTTTTGCCGGATACAACTTCTCTGGCGGCACCGCAATGAGTTCTGTGAGCGCGCCGTCCCGTTGAACCCCGAGAGTCTCATTGAATTGGCAGGCATTGGGACGTCCCCGGCGGCACGACGAGCATCTACCGCAGCTTGTGTAAGGAGAAACCGCTACGTCCGTTCCGACTGTGAGCCGGCCGCGGCTGCCTTGTACGACGGTAGCCGCCACTTCGTGCCCCGGAATTCTCGGAAAAGATACGAGTGGATTCAGGCCACGAAAGGAATTCAAATCGCTTCCGCAGAATCCGACCATTCGAACCTTGAGCAATATGTCGCGATCCCCGACCACTGGTTCCGGAATCGTCTCGATCGATCCATGCCCTGGTTTGTGAAGTACGAGTGCCTTCATGGTTGAATGTAGAACTTGGAGATTAGCGATCAAGCTTACGCTTTCGGGCCTTCCTGGGGCGATCCCCAAATCTCATTAAAGCCCGAAGCTTCTTCTCGGCCTGATCATTCCAATATCCGCAGTCCAGTTCGAAAAACACTGACGTATAGGGAATTCGCATGTTGGTTTTGACTACCAGCACTTGAAACAACTCGCCAGCGCGATCGAGCTTCGCGATGATCTCTTCGTGGGGAAGGACACGCACCTCGGGTCCGGTGAGCAGGGTGCCGAGCCTTTCTCGGTAGGCCTCGATGCCGGGAGCATCTTCCTCAGCGACGAAGGTCAATTCCCTGTCTGTATAAATATGAGGCTTGATGTGCTTGCATCCGCGCATAATGGCACAGGTCCGTTCCAAGACCCTGGTCTGTTCCTCGTCGGCAACGATAGTCTCGATAGCTTGCCTCGACTGCAATGGATATGCCGAGTCCGCGATCACGAGCCAATTGCGATGTCCATAGACTTGTAGCCGATCCTTCAGAATTTCTTCCCAGTTTGCATTCATTTGGGTGCCAGTTCTTCGTCCGAGCAAACAGCAACTTTGCCACACTTGCCGGAAGCCATAAGGGCATAGGCGTCTGCCGCATCCTCAAGGGCAAAGCGGTGAGTGATGATATCGGCAGGATGCAGATTCCAGCGCACGAGGCGCTCGACCAATTCCTCCATCAGCCAGGTCGATGTCACCCAGGAGCCGTAAATAGTCTTCTGATCGTGAATCATGTCGGGGGACGGATTGAATTCAACCGTTCCTCCTTCACCTACGAAAGCAATCCTTCCCCATTTGCGGGTTGCTCGAATGGCTGTGCCACGCGCTCTTGCATCGGCAGAGCAGTCGAACGCGCGCTCCACACCGAAACCTCGTGTGAGTTTCTTGACCTGCGCGACGTTGTCTTGACCTGCTGTTAGAACCACGTCACATAGCTTGAGAGACCCTGCCAAACGCAGGCGCTCGGGAACGATGTCAATGCCAACGATCATCTGGGCACCGAGCTTTCGACACAATGCCGCAGCCGCTAGCCCGACTGGCCCCAGTCCGGTGATGAGCACAGAATGGTTGCCATTGACTCCAACTTTTTCGACAGCTTCGTATACAGTGCCGAAGCCACACGCAACCTGCGCACCGTCCGCGAAAGAAAGCTGCTCGGGCAGGGCGATAAGATCCTTCTCTTCCGCAATCATGTAGTCGGCCATGCCGCCGTCGCGCTGCCAACCGTAGGCCCGCCGGTACTTTTCACTTGTGCAGGAGATCATGTAGCCGCGTCGACAGTCGTTACAGACGCCGCAGCCGGAGATGTGGTACACAATTACCCGATCTCCGGCGCTAAAGCGCCGACAGCCGGGACCAACCTCAACTATTTGACCGCTTGGCTCATGGCCTGCGATTACTCCTTGATACCCTTCTGGCCCTTTACCCAGGTGTTCGTGGTAAATGCAACGGATGTCGGAGCCGCAGATCGTCGAAGCCTTTACCCTGAGCAGAACTTCTCCGTGACCTGGATGAGGGACAGAGAGAGTGCGGAGTTCAACTTTGCGGTTTCCGGGCAGAAACGCGGCTCGCATGTTCTGTTCCATCTTTTCACCCACTGAGTTCACGGCGGAGTTATCTCGCCGCTCAAATCCCAAAGATCCTCCCAAGTCTGTCCGTCCTTCCAGAGAAACACCTGACCCTTGATCAGCCGACAATTACGGTCAATTGCGTTGATTTCTCTCATTTCGTCGTCCGTCAATGGCTCGCTGACCACGCCTTCCAGATTGCTGAGATAGTGTCCTCGGTTCGTTGAAAACGGAATAGGTATCTGCCCACGCTGAACCGCCCATTTTATACAGACGACAGCCGCATGTACTCCCAGGCGATTGGCGATCGTGACAATTACGGGGTCCTGAGTGGGCACGGTGTCCTCGGGTGTGCGATCTCGCTCGGGCCGTCCTGGCGAGCCCACCGGACAGTATCCCACCGGCACCATGACATTAGATCGGACGAAATCGAATAGCTTCGGTTGCTGGAAATGCGGGTGCAGTTCCATCTCATTGACCGCAGGCTTAATGCGAGCGTCACGCAAGAGAAGCTTGAGCTTAGGGACCGTCATGTTCGAAGTCCCTATGTGTCGAACCAACCCCAGATCGACCAGTTCCTCCATCTTTCGCCAGGTCTTCACGAATTCGGCGTGGATATAGGGTTTCGCCTCTTTGCTGCGCGACGTTACATCACACCCAGGTGGATGGAAATTCGGGAAGGGCCAATGCACCAGGTAGAGATCCAAATAAGTCAGTCTCAAGCGCGTGAGCGATTCTCGACACGAGGCGATCACATCATTTTCGCCATGTTTGTCATTCCACAACTTCGACGTAATCCATAGTTGCTCGCGTGGAATATGCTTGCGCACCACGTGCTCCAGTGCGTATCCAATCTCGTGTTCATTGCCGTACACGGATGCACAATCGAAGTGCCGATACCCCACCTCCGCCGCACCTTCTACCGCCGCTGCCACTTCACCTGCCGTGACATGGTCCGAACCGAAGGTCCCCAAACCAATTGCTGGTATCTGGGCGCCGGTGTAAAGAGTTCTTTTTGGTACAAGTGCAGGATCGACATATCCGTCAATCAACCGTCCCGACGCGCTCTGAACTCTCATTCCTGAACTCCTATGATTCTGAGTTCGGAATCTCAGGCATTCCGAACTGTGCTTCGCGACTTCCCTATTGAGGACGGAAACGACTACTCGGAAAGGACGATAATCGGTAAAGTTATCGATGTCAACAGGGACACAGCGCTCCGCGGGTGCGTTCTGAAATCTGCCCCGCGGTAAGACACCGGGCAAACGTACTTGCCGCTTGCAGCAAAAATGAACGCACGTATCAGCCGGGCTCTGCTTCTATATACTGAATAGCCATCCATGAGCACACGAATGAAGGATATTGCCAGAGACCTTGGAGTCTCGGTGATCACGATTTCTAAGGTTCTCCGCAATCATCCTGATATAGGAGACGAAACCCGGCAGCGAGTTCTAGCGCGGGTTAAAGAGCTGGATTATCGCCCAAACCTGGCGGCACGCAGCCTCGTCACGGGACGCACGTACTTGGTGGGTTTGGTTGTTCCGGATTTGCTCCATCCCTTCTTTGCAGAAATAGCGAAATCCCTTTCCGACGTTTTGCGGGAGAGCGGCTACTATCTCATTGTTACTTCCTCCGAGGAAGACCCGAATTTAGAGGAGCAGGAGATTAATCATCTGCTGGCACGCCGGCTGGATACGTTAATCATTGCCTCGTGCCGGCCGACTGTCGATCTCTTCTTCCGAATCGAAAAGCAACAAACGCCTTACGTGTTGATCGATCGAAGCCTGCCAGGGCTTGCGGCAAACTTCGTAGGTGTAGATGACGATGCGGTGGGAATGCTTGCAACAGGGCATCTGATTGACATCGGCTGCAAAAGAATCGCTCACATTCGCGGCCCGGAAACCAGTCCCAGCATTCGGCGTATGGAGGGATACAAACGAGCCTTGATGCGAGCCGGTCTTAAGGTTACGGATGACTACATCATCGCCGAACGCAAGGGAGATGTGGGAACGAAACAGCGCGGTTCAGAGGCAATGGGCCAACTCTTGAGCCTGAAGGCGAGACCTGACGGCGTTTTCTGCTTTAACGACCCGCTAGCGATGGGTGCCATGAATTACGCGCTGGATCAAGGATTACGTATCCCGGAAGACATTGCCGTGATTGGTTGCGGGAATCTTCACTATGACGATTCTCTGCGCGTTCCGCTTTCAAGCATTGACCAGCACAGCCGGAGAATTGGAGAGGAAGCGGCGCGGCTGGTGATCACAATTCTGAACTCAAAAACACCACCCAAGCCTGAAACGGTCGTGCTTAGGCCAGAGTTAATCGTGCGCAGGTCTACTCAAAGGCGAGCGGCGAAATTGGCGTCTTCGAAAGCGCGACCAAGACTTTAGCAGCGGGCCTAGTCTCATAAGATCGTTTTTCCTCTTCAGCATAAGCGAAACACATCTTTCGGCGATGAGTCGCGCGCGAAACTGCTGCGGGCACCCCTGGTATTTTAGTAGGTATTTCGTTACAGTTAGCGGTACTCTGAGTGCCCTGTTATGGTGGCAGGCAATCAGGGTCGGCGCCTGTTTTGGCTATGTGCCCGCGCTTCGCTTCTCCGTACGGCGCCGGGCGCCGGGGCGGACGAGGCGTCCACCCCTACACGGCTGGTAAATGGACAGCTAGTTATTTATGGATCGTAGAACTTTTCTGACGTCCACTGCGGCCGCAGCTTTCGGCACTCTCGTGCCGCGCATATCCCGTTCTTCCCTCGTTTCAAATAGCACTGAGCCTTTTGCGTGGGAAACGAACGATCTCATCTTTTCATTCGACGTAACCGCTGGAAAACTGCGCCAAAAGCGTGTTGTCCCGACGGGCATGTTGGCGGCGCGAGCCGATCATTTCTCCGGCGTCGAAATTGCCCTGCAATGCAGCGGGGAAAATTCTCCCGATCAAGGCATGAAATCCGGCGTGGGTCAACCAGGTTCCCGGCTGCTTTTTGCCGGCAGGCGGGAGGAGGTCACGAGGCAGGGCAAGCGGTTGGTCTGCAGGCATACCGACCCTATCTTGAAGCTAAGTGTGGAATCTGTATATGAGGCCTTTGATGGCATTCCAGTAGTCCGGCGTTTTTCCCGGGTTATGAATAAAGGGGATTCCGCTGTTGGTCTTGAGTTCTTAAGTTCAGCCATGCTTCATGGTCTTGCCGCTCCTCAGGAGTATGACCGCGAACTTCGCATCCACATTGCCCTGAACAGCTGGATGGCTGAGGGCCAGTGGCATACGCTGCGGCCATCCGAAATGGGCTTCGTGGAAAACGAGCGCACAAGCTGGTCAGAAGCGCGGGCAGGAAGCGTCGGCAGCTGGTCAACCGAGCAATACCTGCCAATGGCTATGGTCGAAAACATAAAACTAGGCCTGACCTGGTTCTGGCAGATCGAACATAACGGGTCGTGGTATTGG
Organism: Candidatus Sulfotelmatobacter sp.; assembly: GCA_025928375.1. Taxonomy (GTDB): domain Bacteria; phylum Acidobacteriota; class Terriglobia; order Terriglobales; family Acidobacteriaceae; genus Sulfotelmatobacter. The sequence goes on along the minus strand of JAICJP010000014.1, from coordinate 14,288 downwards.
GAAATTTCAAATGTTTCAGCCAAGGATAATTATGCCGATGATGTTTACGCGTACATTGGCGGCCCTGATGATCTGCATTCCGCAGCCTGGAAGCGTTTGAACCCTGGAGAAACCTTCGAAACCGTTCCCGTCGCCATTGGCTGCGTGCGCGGGGGGTTCAGTGAAGGCGTAGAGGTACTGACGCGCTACCGACGCGCAGCCTTCGCAAAATCGCGCGAGAGAAATCTGCAGTGTCCTGTGATTTTCAATGACTACATGAATTGCCTCTGGGGTGATCCCGCAGAGGAGAAGGAATTGCCTCTAATTGCTGCCGCCGCAAAAGCTGGCTGCGAGTATTTTGTAATCGACGCGGGATGGTATGCAGAGATCAAAGAGGACTGGAGCCCCACCATCGGCTCGTGGCAGCCGTCCTCGAGCCGATGGCCACGGGGATTGAAATTCGTACTCGATCAGATTAAACGAAACGGAATGACTCCCGGAGTGTGGCTCGAACCAGAGGTTGCAGGAGCAAAGTCGCTGCTCGCGCAGAAGCCAGACAACTGGTTTTTCATGCGTCATGGCAAGAGAGTGCTGAAGAATTCGCGATATCTGCTGGACTTCCGAAACCCGGAGGTGCGCGCATATCTCGATCAGGTAATTGCAAGGCTCGTCAACGAATACGGCGTCGGCTACATCAAGATGGACTACAACGTCGATTCCCTGCAAGGGACAGAGCTCAACGCAGACAGCTTTGGTCAGGGCTTGCTTGCGCACAATCGTGCGCACCTCGCATGGCTCGATAACATTCTGAACCGCTATCCCAACCTGACCATCGAGAACTGCGGCAGCGGGGGCGGACGCATGGATTACGCGATGCTCGGTCGCCTTCAGATACAATCCATGACCGATCAAGAGGACTATCTTAAGCTCCCCCCGATTCTGGTCGGCGCGTCCGCAGCCGTTCTACCAGAACAACTGGCAATCTGGTCTTATCCGCTGGCGAATGCTGACGAGGATCAAGCCAGCTTCAACATGGCCACGGCGATGTTGTGCCGCATTCACCAAAGCGGAAAATTGGACTCTCTCTCTGCGGAAGCATGGAGACAAGTGGCAGGAGGCATACGGGTATATAAGGAACTTCTTCGCAAGCACATCCCCGAGGCGGTGCCGTTTTATCCGCTAGGGTTGTCCGATGTCACCAAACCCGAAGATCCGGTTGTTTTGGGAATGCGCTCGCCGGAACAAACCGTGCTCGGAATCTGGCGGATCGATGGTCCCGCGACCACGAGAATACCCTGGACGTCCGGTGACGCTAAACTTATTTACCCTGCGGATCTTGGTATCAAAATCGCGCATTCACAAGGCACATTGGAGATCGAATTCCCACGAAGCCGCATGGCTTGCTTGCTTACAACTTAGAGACGGTCTGCCGGCCGTGACCGCACACATCAAGTAGGAGATTTGAGATGAAGCATCTTGGCATCGCAATTATGTTTATCGCAAGTCTTTGTTGTGCACAAACCGCGGATACTTTTCAGCCGTCCGCGACCAACGTCTGGGGAGCAGAGTACCCGCGTGTTGATAACGAGGGTAGAGTGCAGGTTCGTATCAAAGCTCCCGATGCCAGCAAGGTCAAGTTAAATTTCTGGAGCGGGCCGAAACTCGACATGGTGAAACAGCCCGATGGCCTCTGGACGGTTACTACACCTCCGCTTGTGCCCGGCTTGCACTATTACACGATAAATATTGACGGCGCCGAGGTCAGCGACCTCAATACCCATGCTTTTTTCGGCGGGACCAAGGAAGCGAGTGCGGTCGAGGTTCCGGAGCCGGGCTCTACTTATTATTCGATTCAAGATGTGCCTCACGGGCAGGTCCGAGAGGTTTGGTACAACTCGAAGGTGACAGGGACTTGGCGCCACGCGCTGGTTTATCTGCCGCCGAAGTACGATACGCAAAACAGAGTTCGCTATCCCGTGCTTTATCTGCAGCACGGCGCCGGCGAGGACGAAACCGGGTGGGTTCGCCAAGGGCATGCCAACTTTATCCTCGACAACCTGATCGCCTCTAAAACCTGCAAGCCGATGATCATCGTCATGGCCTACGGTTATGCGCGGCGCGCCGGCCAGGCGGCGCCCGACCTGACTGGAAAGCCATTTGGTTCTCCGGAAATGCTGAAGGCCATGCAGGACATGGCAGCCGCTTTTGAAGATGATGTAACGCAGGTACTGATCCCCTACATTGATGCGACGTTCCGCACACTTTCCGATCGCGATCACCGCGCCATGGCGGGCCTCTCCATGGGAGGCATGCAGACCTTCCAGATTACGCTCGATCATCTCGATCTCTTTTCCTATATCGGCGGATTCAGTGGAGCTGGCGGTATGCTCGTGCTGGGCGACCGGAAACTTGATCCCAAGACTGATTACAACGGGGTATTTGGTGATCCCGCCGCATTCGCGAAAAAGGTGCATTTGCTTTGGATCGGTGTCGGGACACAGGAACCGGAAAGAATGCGTGCCGGCCTGCAAAGGCTGCACACCTCGCTGCAAGAGGCAGACATTCAACACGTGTTCTATGAATCACCTGGAACAGATCATGAGTGGCAGACGTGGCGACGCGACTTGAAAGACTTTGCGCCGCGACTCTTCAACATCGGGGAGGTGAAATGAACGAGCGCAGAACCGTTATTTTGTCGGGGCTTGCTGCTTATGTCATTCTGCTGAGCTTCGCCGCATCTGCGCAAGACACCTCCACCTTGCTCTACATGAATTCCAGGTTTTCGCCGGAAGAGCGCGCGGCCGATCTGGTGCATCGCATGACGCTGGAGGAGAAAGCTTCGCAGCTGGTGAATCAGGCACGTGCTATCCCTCGCTTGCGTGTCCCGGCTTACGACTGGTGGAGCGAGGCCTTGCACGGCGTCGCGGTTGATGGGACCACGGAGTATCCCGAACCAATCGGACTGGCCGCGACTTTCGATACACCCCGAATACTCGAAATGGCCACCGCCATCGGCATGGAAGCGCGAATCGTTCACGTGCAGGCTGTACGCAAAGGAACCTTCCCGATTTTTCATGGTCTAGATTTCTGGGCACCCAACGTCAACATCTTTCGCGATCCGCGCTGGGGGCGTGGCCAGGAGACGTACGGCGAAGATCCATTCCTCAGCGCTCGCATGGCGGTCGCTTTTGTCACCGGAATGCAAGGCGATGATCCTCGCTATTACCGGGTCATCTCCACCCCCAAGCATTTCGCAGTGCACAGTGGGCCTGAGCCCACCCGTCACTTCACCGATGTGGACGTAAGCAAGCACGACGAGTTAGACACTTATTTGCCCGCTTTCCGTGCGGCTGTGGTCGAGGGTCACGCCGGGTCGGTCATGTGCGCATATAACGCCATCAACGGGCAACCCGCCTGTGCCAGCGAGTTCCTGCTGCAGCACACGCTACGTAATGCGTGGCATTTCGAAGGCTATGTAGTGTCTGATTGCGATGCGGTTCGCAATATTTTCCGGGATCACCATTACCGCCCGACTCAGCCGCAGGCCTCGGCTATTTCGCTGGTGCGCGGTATGGACAATGAGTGCATCGACTTCGCTAAAGTGACGGACGATCACGATTACCGGCCATACATCGAGGCGGTGCAACAGGGGTATTTGCCGGAGAGCGAGGTCGACACCGCCCTCGTCCGCCTCTTCACCGCGCGAATGCGCCTGGGCATGTTCGATCCACCGGACGCGGTTCCATACAGCAAGATTGACGAGAAGGTCCTTGATAGCCCCCAGCATCGTGCTCTGGCACGCCGCATAGCGAATGAATCCATGGTCCTGCTGAAGAACGATGGCGTGCTACCGCTCAAGTCGGTCAAGCGCATTGCCATCGTTGGGCCGCTTGCCGAACAAACGGCCGTTCTGCTGGGAAATTACAATGGCACTCCGACGCACACGGTGAGTGTGCTGGAAGGAATGAAAGCCGAGTTTCCGCATGCCAAGATCAGTTATGTTCCTGGGACGCAGTTTCTCTCTAATCAGGGAAGCCCGGTACCCACCTCGGCTCTGACCACACCCGATGGCAAGCCTGGTCTCAAAGCCGAGTACACCTCCCGGCCCAGCTTCGATACCAAGCCTACAACCCTCACCTCTCGGGTTGAATCACGCGTGAACTTGAAGGATCGAGACTTGCCTGAAGAAGCAAAATTAACGAAGACTCTGTCCGTGCAATGGAGCGGTTTTCTGACTCCGGGGTCTACTGGCGACTACCTGCTCGGCACTAAGGCCGATGGCTTTGCTAAAGTGTCGGCGGACGACAAACTCGTGGCGCAAGGCTGGGGCAATGACATCCACCTGGGGCAGATTCATCTAGAGAAAGGGCACCCAGTCAAACTCGACATAACGTATAGCCGGTTCGATGAAGGCAAACATGAAGTGCAGCTGATCTGGGAGCCGGTAGACAATGCGCCGGATCCCGCGGCTGTTGCCGCCACCAAAAACGCGGACGTGATCGTCGCGGTCGTAGGCATCACGAGCCGCCTTGAAGGCGAGGAGATGCCAGTTGATCAGCCGGGATTCTCAAGTGGAGACCGCACGAGCCTGGATTTGCCAACGCCCGAAGAAGACTTGGTTAAGGCGGTGGCCGCGACAGGTAAGCCTCTCGTTGTCGTGCTGATGAACGGTAGTGCGCTCAGCGTAAACTGGGAGAAGGCGCACGCCAATGCCATTCTTGAAGCCTGGTATTCCGGCGAGGAGGGTGGAGGGGCAATCGCTGAGACTTTGAACGGAAAGAATAATCCTGCCGGGCGCCTTCCCGTCACATTTTATAAAGATGTCCATCAGTTGCCCCATTTCGAAAACTACTCGATGAAAGGCCGCACCTACCGCTACTTCGAAGGCGAACCGCTGTGGCCATTCGGATACGGGCTGAGCTATACAACGTTCGGGTATACCGATCTCGCCCTCCCGAATTCGCCACTCAACGGCGGAGACCCGCTTGATGCTTCCGTCACTGTCACGAACACCGGAAAAGCCGCTGGCGATGAGGTGGTGCAGCTTTACTTGAAGTTTCCCGATGCCCCGGGCGCGCCAATGCGTGCGCTCCGCGGGTTCCAACGCATTCATCTAGAACCTGGTGCAAAACAACAAATCGACTTTCACCTGAGCCCGCGAGACCTTAGCATGGTGAGCGATGCGGGCGAGATCATCGTCGCAGAGGGGAAGTACACAATTTCGATCGGGGGTGGTCAGCCTGGAAACGGCGTCGCATCGGTGAGTGGAAACTTTGAGATCAAAGGGCGGCTTATGCTGCCGGAATAATTTCGCCGCAGTAACGTCGAATAGGTCAAACTGGGCTTTTTCAAGCTTCCCATTCAAGCTGAGTGCGCGGGCGAGGGCCGGCCGGCGTATCGAATTCTGACTGTTCTCATCCACCTCGCCCCGGAACGGCGAGGTAGAGGACCCGCCCCTTGCCCTAATCGCTAGCATCCAAAGAGTAAGTGGAAGAGAAAGCGAGGCAGAGTGCATTCCCAATTGTCGAGGAACATGCTTTTGACGTTCGCGTGGGCCGGTTGCGCTTGGGCGCAGCAATCAAATTCCTGCTCTGGCCTAATGAACTTCAAGGCGCCAGACGTGGAAATCACAAAAAGCAGCGCCATCCCGGCCGGAACCAGCGAAGAGAAGCCTTGGGGACAGGGTCGCACCGCGCCGCTTCCCGCCTTCTGCCGGGTTGAGGGAGTGATGAATCGCCGAACTGGAATGGGCGGCGAGGAGTTTGGCATTACCTTCGCCTTGGCAATGCCGGACAACTGGAATGGCGATTTACTAATGCAGGGCGGAGCAGGCAGTAATGGCGTCGTGATGGCGCCGCTCGGGCTGAATGCCGCTGGAGATACACCCGCTCTCATCCGTGGATTCGCTGTGCTCAGCAATGATACCGGTCACAAGAGCCGCCACCCGGGCTTTGATTTTGATTTTGTGAAAGATCAGCTGGCGTATCTGGATTTTGCTTATCTCGCCAACGCCGAAGTTGCCTTGCTGGCCAAACAAATCATTGCGCAGTATTACGGAAAACCGGCAGCATTCTCGTATTTCTCCGGATGCTCTACGGGCGGCCGCGAAGGCATGATTCTGTCACAGCGTTATCCCACAGTTTTCGACGGCATCATCTCGGGTGATCCTGCGATGCGCACCGGCCTTTCGAACCTGGCAATCGGCAAATGGATTCCAGTCGCCTTCAACCAAATTGCACCGAAAGACGGAGACGGAAGGCCGATCATCACGCAGGCGATCACTGACAACGATCGCAAGCTGATTTCGGACGCGATTCAGAAGCAGTGCGATATTAAAGACGGACTGGCCGACGGCATCATTTCCGATCCTCTTGGTTGTGATTTCGATCCTGAAACGTTGTTGTGCAAAAAGGGAAAGAAGGAAACCTGTCTGGCACCGCAGAAAGTCGCAGCGATAAAAAAAGCCGTCGCAGGCCCAAAGACTTCGGAAGGAGTTCAAGTGTATCCGGGTTTTCTATACGACGCGGGCATCACCGCCAGCGGTCCGATCCGCGGTATTCTTTCGCCGGGCCCGGGCGTTTTCGGACCCGCAACCACAGCGATGGAAGTGGATGTGGAGAGGGAAGCTCTCACGGCCATTCAACCGCTCGTGGACTCAATCTCAACAAATCTGACTACTTTCTCGGCACACCGTGGGAAGCTGATCTTCTACCATGGCGACAGCGATCCGTGGTTCTCTCCGCTTGATACGTTTCAATACTACAAAGAAATGGCCGCTGACAATGGCGGTCTCGACGCAGTCTCGAAGTGGAGCCAATTTTACTTTGTTCCGGGCATGGGGCATTGCGGCGGAGGTCCCGGGCTTGATCAATTCGATTTTCTTGGTGCGATGGCCAAATGGGTCGAAAAAGGAATTGCGCCCCCTTCGGTAGTCGCAACTGGCAATGCATTTCCGGGGCGCAGCCGCCCGTTGTGTCCGTATCCGAAGCACGCCCACTACAAAGGGACGGGCGACACCGAAAAAGCGACGAACTTCGAGTGTCGTTGATTACGGTTAGCGCTCTCCGGGCCTGAGCTCTCCCAATGGCGGTGTTGCTGATTGATGCGCGAAGCGCATGCAGAGGAGCAGCGCGCACCCAAACAGCGCGGCGGTTCTGCCATTTTTCAGGTGGCCGGGAGTAATGGCTTCAACGTGCATCGACTACCGATTAATCCGGCTCGATTGGCGGGAGGCTGTTTTTCGCTGCCCCTTGCAGTTCCGGGTCGGGAGGAACGGGAAGCGGGATCTCGACGGTGCCCAGGCGATTGCTCATCTGGTCTTGAAGACCTAAACGGATCGAGGTGGCTTCGAGCGGAACGTCTATTTCCGACTGGACACCAAACCGTCCTTCTGCGACTTTTGCGAACTCGGCGGCCGGCAGTTCTCGGGTTCCGAGGCTGGACACTCCCGTAAGCATGCGACCCTCGCGATTGAACGAGGTTGCCATCAGGGTGAGAGTGTTTCGGTATTTCGAATCCTCCAGAGGGAGAAAGCGCAACTCGGATCCGTTGATGGTGTAGTCGACTATGTAGTGCTGCACTTCGACCAGCGCGGAGGGACTTGGATTTTGTGCTGCCTTCTTTGATGGTGCCGCGAGAATTCCGCCCATCTTGGCCGCATCCATTTTCGTTTTAGAACCTACTGGGGACACCCTCACCGAGAACAGGATTTGGTGGGCGAGCGGGGTTCCATGCTGCATGGCAACGATGCTGGCGCGGCGGGCGAGTTCTGTTTCACGGGCGGAGCTGTGCAGGTCGTCCGCGTAGTATCCCTGCCGATAGTGCAGCGAATATCCCTTCCGGGCGAGTTGAACCTTGATCTTGCGGAATTTGCCGTCGAAGTTCTTGTTCGTGGGATTGTAGGAGAGGGTGTAATAGTTCGATCCCTGTTCGGCGGCGGTGGCGATTGCGTCGCGAATTCCGTTGGTGTTGAAAAAGGCCTTTCCGCCTGTGGCGGTGGCGAACTGCAAAAGAGTGTCTCGTTCGGCCGCTTCCTGAGCGAGGGCCTGCATGTCCGATGGGATGGAAGGGCTGGGGGAGATTAGGCTTCCGGCGGAAAGGTCCTGAGGCCCGGTAAAGGACGGGCCTCCCATGCCGCTGGCGCCGGCTGCGCTCTGACCTGCACCGAGGAGTCCGCGGACGTCGACCGGGTAGATCGCGATCTGCGCCTCGGCCATCAGATTGGTCACACGCTTGATCTTGGCGGTATAGTTTGGGTTGTCAAGAGCGATATTGTTGAAAGTCGTGGTCGCAGACAACGAAATGGGGAACGAACCCGAGAGCCACACAATGTTCTTGCGTCCGCGAATTCCCGAGAGATAGCGGGCCAGCAGCATCATGGATTCGAGAGTGATCGCCGAACGGTCTTCCGTGTCAGAGACCTGTTCGACCGCTTGCCCTTGCTGCAAAGCGCTGAGCAGCCCTTGAAAGCCACCAGTTGGGCCCTCCTTCGCGAGATCGGCGACCGTGTCGAGGTTATTCAGGTTTCCGGCGGTCGAGACTTGCCAACGAGTTTCTTTTGGAGTCGCTTTTCTAGCATTCGCCGCCGCTAACAGAACCGTTTCGCTGGGAGTGAACCCCTGAATGAGGCGCAAGTGGGTGTTTGTGCCAAGACTCATGGTGCAGAGGGCAAACTGCATGTTCTTCGGCTTCGCCTGGATGAATTTGACCAACTGCTGGCGAGCGTAGGCCTGGTCCTGTATCGGAGTGTTGAGCATGTCGAAGAGGACCAGGGTGACGGCACCTGTATCAGGCCCCTGAGTCTGATTCGTGAACACGTTTGGGGACGGCGCGTCGAGCTTGGGAAGTGGTGTGGAAGTGGTGCTGGAAGTGTCTGTTTTGGGCTCGCCGTCGCCGAACTCTCGGAAGGAGCCGACGTCCTGAGGATGTCCATCTTCGGAGATTTGGAAATTATCTTGGCGAAGATCTGGAATCGGGTGGCCCTTGGAATCAGTGACGACCACATCAACCAGAACGGTTTTCGTGGACACGCGGATGGTGGCAACAGGTTCCGAGCCGGAAGCAGAACTGGGCTCAGGGGAAGTGCCGGCCGCCGTAGATGGGCTGCTGCTACTCGCGGCGTTATCTTTCGTCGGATTCGTACTATCAGCTGACAGAGTGCTACCGCGTTCAGCAGATAGCGGAGTGGAATCCGGATCACTGCTGACGCTGTAGAAATCCGGGAGATCGGACTTGAGGTCGGCGAACTTGGTTTGCTCTTGTTGACTGGATTGCGGAAGATCGAATAATTGCAGGTCTTCGTTCTGGAGCACCGCAAGCCGGCGTCCATCGGGAGAAATGGAGTAGTTGCGGGGCGACATCATCGCGGGGCTAACTGTCAGCGACAGCAGAGGAGTTCCACTGGCGGTTTCGACGACCTGCACATTTTGCTGGAAGACGTCGAGTTGAGAGATCTCGGGCTGGAGCGCATTTTCCTGGTCGGCTTGTATTGCGGCAAGTGCCGCTGGGTCGACAACCAATTGAAGAGAACTGATAGCGAAGCGACTGCTGTCGAAATTTCGCGTGATGTTCGGAAACAAGCGATAGCGGGGCCAGTGTTGCTTCCAGAGACGGCGTCCGTTGAGGGTGAATGCCGTTACGCTGTAATCACAATTTCGAGTCGGACAACGGCCGATGAGAAGCGAGTTGTTGCTGGAGAACAGGACATTGGGCTCGGTCTGTGACCGGACGCGAGCCAGATTGTGGCGGTGCTTCTGAACCGGACCGAAGCGAAGCAGCCAGATGTCATTCTTGTGAACAAGGTCGGCGTAGCCGGTGCTGGTCGCCGTAAGGTCAATAATGTCGTTGAGAGGAAGCGTTCGCTGCGGGACCAGCGTTTTCGCGTCAAGAAACTGCGCGATATATTTCGGCGGGTTCTGAGATTTTGAATTCGTTTCGCGCTTGGCCGGGTTGGGAGTTTCGATGACGATCTGGCGCGCGTCGGGAGTGACCGTGACCCAGAGGAGGGTGTCTGGAGATTTCAGCAGAAGTTTTTCATGCAAACTAGAATCGATGAGATATAGCTCGTTGCCGCGACGAAGAAGAAATTCGCCGGGATCGAGCGGCCAGAGATAGGGCCGGCGGTCGTGAAGGTACCAATCTGCCTCATGAATAATTTTGCCGGACGGCAATTCGAGGATGGCTGCCTGCATCAGGCGGTCTTCGTGCTCAGGAGGACATTCGGGGAGGCGTTGCCAGAGCTTTTTCTGGTTGAAGGTCAGCAGGACGTGAGTGTCGTCGACAAAGTCGAGCGTGACGGCGGGCTGGTTTTCTGAGAGACGATCCATGCGCGAGGGCGCGTGGTATCCACTCGATGAAAGATCCAGACGAGCGGCTGCAGTGGGGTTAACTGAGGATTGAATCTCCTGCGCCGCATTCGACGAACAGGCCGCGGCGAGGACAAGCAAAAGCGTGGCGAAGGTTACACGCGAACGATAGATAAATCTGAAGATCAATGCCGTTTCAATCGAGCAGCAGGGACGGAAAGCCTCAGGTTCCTAACGGAGCATTGTAGCCTATTCCCGAAAACTCGCGGTGACCGGATAAGTGCAGACAGCCTGCCAAATATCTGTAGCAGGATTCCGTACATTTCAGCGATGGCGCTTAGGCTATTGGCAGGAAATGTGGCATACTTTCGATGGCCACATGAGAATTCTTGCCGCAGCATTACTACTCATCTTCGTGCTGCCAATGATATGTCTTGCGTTGCCTTCAACTGTTTTCGGCAGCATGCCGGGCCATTGCCATGGACGTAGCCGCCCCGCCTCCGATCCGGATCACAGCTGCTGCCGAGCGCGGCCAGAATCCCCCGCTCAAGTACAAATCACCCCGTCCCCCAGGTCGCACCTATTGCGAGCCTTTGACCTCGGCATAATCGACTCTTCCAACATTCTCCTGGCACCGGCGCCTGTGGACAAAGCCGATCCATCACCACCGCCCCAACTTATTCTCCGAATCTGATCCGTCTCCGTTCTTCTTCGCCCCAAGTACCGGGTTCCATCTGAGCTGGGGAAACCCGCTACATCTCTCGTTTGCCAACGGAGTAATTCGTGCGAAAGAACCCGATCAATGTACGTCTGCTGCTTGTGCTTGTGCTTGTTCTTGTGGCCGCAGCGCGCGCCCAGTCAGCGCCCGCTGCGCCACAGGATTCCAATCGTGAATCTCAGCAGCACTCTGGCGCCCACGACCAGATGCCGGCCATGAGTTCGCACCAAATGGAGATGGACAAAAGGCCCACAAGCTTTTTGCAAGCCATTCAGCAGCACTCCACCTCCGGTACGAGCGCGGAACCGGATTCCACTCCCATGCCCATGCTCATGACCATGAAAGGGCGATGGATGCTGATGTTTCATGGCGAAGCATTTCTAAACGCGGTACAGCAGAGTGGCCCTCGTGGCGAGGACAAGATCTTTTCCACTAATTGGTTTATGCCCATGGCGCAGACGCAATTGGGGCCGGGGAAGTTCACGGCAAGAGTCATGCTCAGTTTTGAACCTGCAACGGTCAGCCATCGCTATTACCCGGAATTATTTCAACAGGGTGAAACCGCGTTTGGAAAATCGATTATCGACGGCCAACATCCGCATGACTTCGTCATGGAACTAGCGGCTCTCTACGATTTGAAAATCGGGGAGCAGTCTCTGCTGTCGTTCTATTTTGCCCCGGTGGGAGACCCCGCTATGGGGCCCACTGCGTATCCGCACCGTGCGTCGGCATCAGAGAATCCCATCGCGCCCCTGGGTCACCATCTGGAGGACTCAACCCACATTGCCGATGACGTGATCACTGCCGGCTTCACTTACAAGCGGGCTCGTATCGAGGCGTCAGGGTTCCACGGGCGCGAGCCCGACGAGTTTCGCTGGAATATCGACTCAGGCAAGATCGATTCCTGGTCATTGCGAGGCTCGGTGAATCCCGCGCCCAACTGGAGCGCACAATATTCTTTCGCGCACCTCACCAGCCCCGAAGCGCTTCATCCCGGTGAGGACCTCCAGAGGATGACGGCCTCGCTCATGTACAACCGCCCTTTATCGCGCGGGAATTGGGCCAGTACTCTGCTTTGGGGACGCAACCGAAACCTCCAGACTGGCTTGGTATGGAACGGCTACCTGGCTGAATCCACACTGAGGTTCAAAGAACGAAATTATGTGTGGGGGCGGATTGAGAATGTCGATCGCACCAGTGAACTGCTCCCGCGCGGCTCTGAACTGCCGGGTGCAGCTGAGAGCATCATCGGCCGCGTGCAGGCCTACACGGCAGGTTATGAACGTGACCTGACGCTCGTGCCCCATCTGGCGACTGGCCTGGGAACACAGTTCACCTTGTATTCCACTCCTGCATCACTGCAATCTGCGTACGGAAGCCATCCTGTCGGAGGTTTGATTTTCGTGCGTCTTCGTCCGGTTGGGAATGCGCATTGAGTGCTGCTTTGTAATGGCGAAAGCGCATGCGGTATTTCTCAACATGCAACCCGCCGCGGCGCGCACGTATTCAAACTATCGTCATCCTCTCGCGAGCTCTCCGGTTGCGAAAGCACTCACCAGTATGCTAACAATGGCTTACCGAGAAATGCTACGTTTCACTGACCTCGCACATCCAGGGCGCAAACGCTGCTGTACGGCGATTGTGCTGATCGCGGTGTGCGCGCTTACGCTCAGCGTAGCGACTCGCTATGGTGCCCCGGTAGCGTCCGACGCGAAGGTAAGCGTCCTGCAATCGCAGTCACCGTGGGAACCCGGCATCCAGCGTCTTTTGAATAATGCTGCAACCTGGATCCCGCCAGTCATCATTTCCGTATTGCTGCAGGATCCGGGCTTTTACCCCCACGTCGCGCCATCCCGGCCGATCTTTCCCACTGTTTTGCTGGAAAGTGATCTCTACAACCGTCCCCCGCCCACTCGCATTCCCCTTTGCTCCTAGCGTCTGCGCCCCAAATCCAAGGCTGATTCACTCGCATTTCAGTCAGGCTTGAGCACGGTCAGGCGCATGCCGCTGCAGGACGTTGCTGGTTAGGACTTCGCGTCCAAGCTGGCGTGGATCACAGCGACTACAGCTGAGGATTTGTTACTCAGTACAGCACTTTCAGCTGTTATGACACTTGAGGGAGTTTCTGGTGTTGATTCCCAATCACACGCTGGAGAGGAAACCTGAATGGTAAGTGCACCGTTGTTGACTGCGGAAGACTTCGAGGCTCTTCGCCAGTTCGATACCTGCATGATTGCAAACGCGATTGAGACGTTCAACGTCCGCTTGCGTAACACAGGATTCACCAACGGAAAGATTCGCTGCATGTTTCCGGACTCAGGTCCAATGGTCGGTTATGCGGTAACCGGGCGCCTGCGCAGCGGCGACCCACCAATCAGCGGGTTCTACCACGATCGCGGTGATCTTTGGAGCCGCATCCAGAGCTCTCCTGCGCCCTGCATTCTCGTTCTCGAGGACATCGATGACAAACCCGGCCACGGGGCATTCGTCGGCGATATGCACGCTGCCATTTTGAAGGCACTGGGATGCGCAGGTTATGTCACCAATGGCTCGGTTCGGGAATTGCCTTCAGTGCGGGGGATCGGGATGCAGTTGTTCGCAGTCGGTGTCGCGGTCTCGCACGCCTATGCACACATCTTTGATATTGGGGTCCCGGTAACCGTCGACGGTATGGAAGTTCACACCGGCAGCCTGTTGCATGGAGATCAGCACGGAGTCCTCACCATCCCGAATGAGATCGCTGCCGAAGTACCGAACGTTGCCGCGAAACTGCAGCGTTGCGAAAAGGACGCAATCGAGTTTTGCCGATCCCGCGACTTCTCCATCGCAAAACTCAGCGAACTCATGAAGAAGACGTACTGAGTTCACATCTGAAACCGATGACTTTCTTTAGCAGCGCAGAAAAGGCTGGTGAATACAAGCAATGACGCAAATCCGGCAAAGGTCCCGTATCACACGCGAACAGCAATGGAGTGAGACGCGTGCTGCCGTCCTGGCGGTTCTCGCGCTAGTGGTGCTTACTTTTTCATCGTCATCCTGCTCCGGCGGCGGCGAGAAGCGCGTGCAGGCAAGCGGACCCAATGTCACGGTCGGCGTGACCAAGGTCGTGAAGAAGTCGCTGGGCCGCGATATCACGCTTTCGTCCGAACTGGTGCCCTTTCAGGAGATTGACGTTTACGCCAAAGAATCCGGTTACGTAAAGAAATTGCTGGTGGACTACGGGGCTCACGTGAAAGCCGGACAGGTTATGGCCATTCTGGAAATTCCGGAACTCGAAGCGCAACTGC
>JAICJP010000195.1 GCA_025928375.1 Candidatus Sulfotelmatobacter sp. | reverse complement strand
GCTCTTCGCGGAGGCTTGAACAACATCACCGGCCGCTGCAATCCCTACGTAGTCAACAGTGTGATCGACGCCACTCACCCCCAACCCACCTTCAGCGCCTGCGAAGGCCGCGCCTTCACCTCCAGAATCCGTCTAATAGGCCGCAAATGAAGCTTGTGTAGGGGCGGACGCCTCGTCCGCCCCGCGAGCGAAAGCGAGCGTGCAGTTCGACCGTCACCGCGCGAAAGCCGTTCCAAAGTGTAATTCAGCGTGCTCGATCCGCAATCCAAGCCGATAACAAAATTACCCAATTCCCAATTCCGCCCTCTTTTGCCGCCCCCAACCCCGCGTTCTATAATCATCCCACTGCATCGAATTCGAATCTCCCGTCATCAGACCCTCTGGAGGATAACAATGGCTCACGAACTGCCCCCCTTGCCGTATTCGTACGACGCTCTGGAACCCACCATCGATAAGCAGACGATGACCCTGCACCACGACATGCATCATGGTGCCTACGTGAAGAATCTGAACGCCGCCATCGAGAAGCATCCCGAACTGGCCAGCAAATCTGCCGACGAACTGATCCGCGACCTCAATGCCGTTCCCGAAGACATCCGCACCGCAGTCCGCAACAATGGCGGCGGCCATGTCAACCACAGCATGTTCTGGAAGATCATGAAGCCCAAAGGTGGAGGCGACCCCAAGGGTGAAATCGCCCAAGTCATCCAGAAAACTTTCGGCAACTTCAACGATTTCAAAACCAAATTCAACGATGCCGGCGCCAAGCAGTTCGGCTCGGGATGGGTCTGGCTGGCAGGAAAATCGAGCGGCGAAGTTCAGATCGTCACCACCCCAAATCAGGACAACCCCCTCTCGCAAGGCCTGTTCCCGATTTTCGGCAACGACGTCTGGGAGCACGCCTACTACCTCAAGTACAACAATCGCCGCCCGGAATACCTGGCTGCCTGGTGGAACGTGCTGAACTGGGAAGAAATCAACAACCGTTACCAAGCCCTGAAATCAGGAAAAACAACCCAGGAACCAGCCCTGGCCCACCGCTAAAACGCATACGCCCACGTCGGGACGGACCCACCGGGTCCGTCCCGCGAACCGAAGCGAGCGCCCGGGACGGACTCGCTCGTGTAGGGACGGACGCCTCGTCCGTCCCGCGAGCCAAGCGAGCGCCCGCAGCAAGAACTCAAAACAAAAAGGCCCTTGCCAAAAGCAAGGGCCTTCGTGCCGAAACAGATTTTACCTCCGGCTCGCTCTAAGCAGCCGATCGCGCATACTGCTCCGGATGCTGCTCAAACTTATTCTTGCACTGTTCCGAGCAGAAGCTGTACTGCTTTCCGTTGTGCTCTAACCGGTATTGTGAATTATTCTCGTCCACATTCATTCCGCAAACAGGATCTTTCGTCACGATGTCATCTCCTGTGTAAAAAAATCTTCCTGAATCTAATTTCGATCGCAACGGCAACAACTTCCCTCCGGTAGTTGCTGTAAATCCAGAGAGGGAATCACTCCCCCTGCGATTGGCGCTGCTTGCGGCTTCTCTCGGCGCTAGGGGCGCCGATCCACCGCCCCGCCTTTCATCACAAAATCCACCTTCTCCATAAGCGTCACGTCGTTCAATGGATCGCCCGGCACGGCCACAATATCCGCCAACTTCCCAGCTTCAATCGTCCCCAGCGAATCCTTTTCGCCCAGTAACTCCGCTGCCATCGAAGTCGCTGACCGGATCGCCTGCGCCGGCGTCATTCCGAACTTCACCATGGAAGAAAATTCCTTCGCCGGATTCACCTTCCAATCGAACCCACCAGCATCTGTCCCGAAAGCGATCTTCACTCCCGCCTTCATCGCCCGCCGAAATGTGTCTTCATGAATCTGAATCATTTTCACCCAGACCGGGGCTCCCGTCGCCGCTCTGCCCTGGGCCACGTACTCTCCCACGAAGATCGTCGGCACATAGAAAATCCCGCGAGCCGCCATGGTTTTCAGATCCTCATCCGCAATATAGTTGCCATGTTCAATCGAATCCACGCCGGCCTCCACCGAATTGTGAACGCCATAGAGAGCCATGGCGTGCGACGCCACTCTATGCCGCTCCCGATGCGCTTCGTCCACAATCGCGCGCAACTCATCCAACGTAAATGTGGGAATGTCATCGAGCACGCCGTCTTCCCGCACCCGGTACGACCGGTCGCTGTATACCTTGATCCAATCCGCGCCATGGCTGATTTGCTCGCGTACCGCCTGCCGCCCACTGTCAGCCCCGTCCACCACCTGTACTCCATGGGGCACTGTCACTGCCGGCGCATACCCCAGCAAGGGATAAGCCCCAGTTACATCCAAAGCCCGCGTCGCAACCTGCATCCGCGGCCCCGGAATGACTCCATTGTTGATTGCCTTCTTCACGTCCGCATCGGCGTAACCGGCGCCCTCGGTTTCCAGGTCGCGAATGGAAGTGAATCCATAGTCCAGCACCCGCCTCGCGTTCACCGTCGCCACAATCGTCCGGTACTCCGGAGATTGCTTCAGCAACTGCTCGTCATAATCCGCCGCGGTGATGTCCCCCTGCAGCAGCACGTGCGTATGCGTATCGATCAATCCAGGCAAGCACGTCTGGCCCGACAGATCAACCAGTTCCGCGCCCGCAGGAGCGTTGCTGGAGATTTCTTTGATCTTCTCTCCCTCAATCACCACCACAACATTCTTCCGCAACGAATCCCCGCGCCCATCGAACAAACTCCCGCAGCGCAGGGCAACGGTTTTGCCTGAGCTTTGTCCAAGCGCAGCCGAACCCACGAAGAAAACAATCAACCCGCAAGCAAAACTCCGCATAAGCCTCCAATCAGTCCTGACCCCTGACCCCTGACCCCTGGTCCTGACAAACGACAGCTGTGTCTTTCTGCATTTCCTGTGCGCCCTCTGTGGATATTCCGGCGCCCACTGTACCAGATTTCCCTTGCATCTCAGCCGCAACCTAAGAACACTCACGCTGGCGCGCCCCATCTCGTGTGTTTGGACGCACATCGAGCGGTGAATATTTGTGCGGATGCCTGCCCGCATTTTTCCTCACTTGCACCAAAAATACTGAATTGACCCGCGCCCGATTCGCTCGTACATTCTCTTCACCTCACGAAAGAAAAGCTGCTTTCGGGTCCCAAAGACAATCGGCAGCAGCACTCAAAAGTTAAAAGAAGAACGCCGTAGCCGGATACCGCACCATGACAGAAAATGAATGGAAGACATACCGCACGCGATTCCTGGTAAAAGCCAAACAGCTCAAGTCAAATCTCAGCTTCACCGATGCTCTCGGTCGTCAGCATTGCGGTCGCAAAGGGGACTACCTCGTCGAATCCTTCGAGGGAGTTCTCAGCATCGCTCCTCGCCAGATATTCGAAGACATTTATGTGCCCATGATCGCTTTCGCGGCAGAGCCCTCGAACACCGGGACACTCTCCTCGCCAGATCTACCAGCGGAAGAATCCAGCCAACCTCCGGTCGAGGCGTTTGACCTCAACGCGCTCGCGCCACCCAATTTCCCTCGCCGTCGCCGCACCGATCCACCCGCACCGGCTGCTCGCCGAAAGTCTCCGCAGCCGGTTCGCACCCCCCGCCTCTCCACTCAGCTTGGCCTGATGTGAACGCGGTGTGGAAAACTTGGCCCGCCCCGCGCATCAGGGCCGTCATTGCTGGGGATACAACATATGGTGTTTCTCTCTTGACAGGCACCATAAGCGGGAGTAACTTTGCAATCCCAAGCACTGAATTTCGGCCCACGGGAATGGGCCGGAGTTCTTCGAAGTGAAGGCAAGCCATGCGGCGGAGTGCCCGGCCAGAGGTGACCGGTCACACGTTCGCAGGCCAGGAAAGGCTCAGGCGCCCGGGCTTCCGATTCGTTAGCCCGGCGCCGAACCCTTCCAGCTTGAACCATCTGCGCTCTCGGTAGCCCGACGCCGGAAGCCGAAAAGTGGAGTCGAGTAGAAACGCGGTGGCCGTTCCCGACCCTCCCCCGGGGACGACACAACGTTGTACGTCAGACATAGATACCTGCTGAGCGGAACCGGGGGAACTTCCTCGTGCTCGCCGCCAGCAACATCAGGAGCCCAAATGGAGAGCTTAACCCGCCTCGTCTCAGAATCTCTGGCGCGTCACGGCTTCGACCGTCCTCTCGACTACCGTCGCCTGCACTGGTCGCGCTGGTTCCGTTGCGAGTCCCATCACAGCCTCCTCTCGGTCCCCAGCAAACCCGGCGTTTTTGCAGTAGCAGAAGAGATCATGACCGTAGGGACGGCCGTCATCGGCTCTCCGGCCGAGCAAAGCTCGGCTCCTGCCCGCACGCCCAAAGCAGCGAGCCCTGACCCGGCAGCCTGCGAATCTCCACGCATGCTCGCGGTCACCAAGTTTTTCGAAGACGACGACATGGCTTTCACCCTCGACCGTATGCTCTCCTGGCAAAATCCCATGCGCGCCCGCCTCGAGTCTGGACGTTATTTCGTTCGCTACGTGGTAATCGAAGATCGCGCTCAGCGCCGCAGCATCTGCAGCGCTTTGAATCAATGGATTGCGTCGTCCGCCGAAATCGCCACCGGCATCGGCACCCATTTTGCCAGCTCATTGGAGCTGACGCCGGGCGAGGTGAGCGGACCGCAAGAGATCCCGCCGCAGCCGGCTGCACCCTTACCTCTCACCCCGCAGCTCGACGCTGCTACAAAGATTTGTCGGCCACCGGCGTTCCCCTCTGGTTTCTGACGCGGAACGTTCTTATGGCGAGGTCATGGTGGAAGCTTCCGCTGAAACGGTCTGCTGGAAGGGTCTCGTACAAGGGTCTGGTGCAAGAGCGGCGCTTTAGCGCCGCGTCTAGGGATAGTGAAAGACTGGGGCTTTAGCCCTCTTAGATAACGCTCTTTACAACATAATCCGCAATCCCCGCTGCAAACCGATGCGCCCCTCCGCCCGCGCGGACGCCCGAATCGGTCGCAACACCATAGAATCTAATTAGGAGAACCCCGAGATGTCCGAAACCAAGACCATGAACCAGTCCCCCTCCACTACCTCGACTCCAGCTCAGACCCCGTCCAAAAAGAAGGCCCCGGGCCTCGCCGTGCGCCGTTTCTTCACCAAGCCCGGCGTCTCTCCTTACGACGAAGTCGAATGGGAACTCCGCACTGCCCAAATCACCGACGCCCAAGGCAACGTGATTTTCGAGCAGAAGGACGTCGAAGTCCCCAAGGATTGGTCCATGACCGCCACCAACATCGTGGCCAGCAAATATCTCCACGGAAAGCTTGGGACTCCTCACCGTGAAACCGGAGTCCGCCAGCTCGTCACCCGCGTCGCCGAGACCATCCGTGACTGGGGCATGGCCCAGGGCTACTTCCGCACTCCCGAAGACGGCGCCACCTTCCACGACGAGCTGGTCCATATCCTCGTCCGCCAGTACGCCGCGTTCAACTCGCCCGTCTGGTTCAACGTAGGATGCGACCGCATCGAGCCCAACTCCGACGGACAGAGCTGGCACTGGAACCAACAAACCCAGCAAGTCGAATTCGGCGTCACCGGTTATCGCAAGCCCCAGTGCTCCGCTTGCTTCATCAATTCGGTGAAAGACTCTCTGGATTCGATCCTGACCCTCGCCAAAACCGAAGGTATGCTCTTCAAATGGGGATCGGGCACAGGCACCAACCTCTCGCCCTTGCGCGGATCTACCGAAACCCTCTCCGGCGGCGGCACCGCCAGCGGTCCGCTCAGCTTTATGAAAGGATTCGATGCCTTCGCCGGTGTCATTAAATCCGGCGGCAAGACCCGCCGCGCCGCCAAGATGGTCATCCTGAACGTCGATCATCCTGACATCCAGGACTTCATCGAGTGCAAGATGAAGGAAGAAGCCAAGGCCCACGCGCTGGTCTCTCTGGGATACGACGGCTCCCATCCCGATTCCGACGCCTATTCCAGTATCTTTTTCCAGAACGCCAACAACTCCGTCCGCGTGACCGACGACTTCATGTACGCCGTAGTCCGCGACACCGATTTCTCCACCCGCAGCGTCACCGATCACTCAGTAGTAAAGACGTACAAAGCCAAGGAACTCCTGCACAAGATCTCCGAAGCCACCTGGCACTGCGGCGATCCCGGCATGCAGTACGACACCACCGTCAACCGCTGGCACACCTCGAAGAACACGGCCAGAATCAACGCCAGCAATCCCTGCAGCGAATACATGTTCCTCGACGATTCCGCCTGCAACCTGGCCAGCCTGAATCTTTTGAAGTTCGCGCCCAACGGCACCTTCGACGTGGAAGCCTATCGCCATGCAGTAGATGTCCTGATCACCGCGCAGGAAATCCTGGTCGACAACGCCGGATATCCCACGCAAGCCATCATGGCCAACTCCCACGACTACCGTCCGCTAGGCCTGGGCTACGCCAATCTAGGCGCACTGCTAATGGCCGCAGGCCTCCCCTACGACAGCGATGCCGGCCGCGACTACGCCGCTTGCGTAACCGCCATCATGTGCGGCGAAGCCTACCTGCAATCCTCTCGCATCGCCGAACAATGCGACCCGCTAGTCCCCGCGACCGAACCGACGAAGAAGAATCTGGCAGAAAAGAATCTGGGCTCCAATGTGATGCCCGGTGGCGCCTGCCCCGGCTGGTACATCAACCGCGAGCCATTCCTCGACGTAATCAGAATGCACCGCGCCTCAGTGAATGGAATTAACAAAGCCAACGTCCCCACCTCCGTTTTCGAAGCCAGCAAACAATGCTGGGACGAAGCCCTGCAGCACGGCGAAAAGCACGGCTACCGCAATTCCCAAGTCACAGTGCTCGCCCCCACAGGCACCATAGGCTTCATGATGGACTGCGATACGACGGGGATTGAGCCGGATTTGGCGCTGGTGAAGTACAAGAAGCTGGTGGGTGGCGGGATGATTAAGATCGTCAACAATACCGTTCCCACCGCGCTGTTCAAGCTTGGATACACCCATGAGCAAACGGATGCGATCGTCAGCTACATCGACGCAACCGGCACAATCGAAGGCGCCCCTCACGTAAAAGACGATCACCTCGCCGTCTTTGATTGCTCGTTCAAGCCGGCGAAAGGCACCCGCTCCATTCACTACACTGGACATCTGCGGATGATGGCGGCGGCGCAGCCGTTCATCTCTGGAGCTATATCGAAGACGGTCAATCTCCCCGAGAATGCCACGATCGAAGACATCAGCGATGCCTACCTGCAAGCCTGGAAGCTGGGCTTGAAGGCGGTCGCGATTTATCGCGATGGTTGCAAGAAGAGCCAGCCTCTCTCCGCCGCAGGCACCAAGACGGCCAGCTCAGAGAAGTCCTCTGCGGCCTCTGCGCTCCCGGTGGTGGAGGAAGAAGATCTGAACGCTCCGCCCAGAGCGGTTCGCCACAAGCTGCAGGAAGAGCGCGCCTCGATCACCCACAAATTTAAAGTCGGAGACCATGAGGGATACATCACCGTCGGCCTCTATCCCAATGGCAAGCCGGGCGAACTCTTCATCACCATGGCGAAAGAAGGATCCACGGTCAGCGGCCTGATGGACAGCTTCGCGCTGGCGGTCTCGATCGCGCTGCAGCACGGAGTTCCTCTGGAGCTGTTCTGCGAGAAATTCGCCCACACCCGCTTTGAGCCCAGTGGATGGAGCGGCAATCCGGACATCGGCTATGCCAAGAGCATCATGGACTACATCTTCCGCTGGCTGCAGCTGCGCTTCCTCACCGGCCAGCAGCAGATGCTGTTCGAAAATTTCAGGCCGAAGCTCTCAGCCGCGCCGGCAGCAGAAGGTCCGGCGGAAGCAGAAAGCCCCCAAGCATCGCTTAGAACTGAGAACCGGGAACTGAGGCCGGGTTCCGTCCATGCCGCCGACGCCTTGTCGAGCATAGTCGACCTCGGAGATGCCCCCACCTGCAGCTTCTGCGGCAGCATCATGACCAGAAACGGCAGCTGCTACCGCTGCATGAGCTGCGGCAGCACCAGCGGCTGCAGCTAAGAATCTTGTGTAGGGGCGGACGCCTCGTCCGCCCCGCCCTCGATGCCGGG
>JAICJP010000368.1 GCA_025928375.1 Candidatus Sulfotelmatobacter sp. | reverse complement strand
GGCTCGCTCCTGGTGAGCGATGATGGGTCGAACTCGATCTGGAGGATCAGCTACACGGGTAAATAGACAATCGCTACGAAAAATTTTGACACGAACATTCCGGCCACGGATTTACGCGGATCGCACGGATTCTGCAATTTCGTGTACCAGGTCTCCGTGACTCCGAGTGAATTAATGGAAATCGTGCGATGCCGTTTCGGCTTGGGTGACGAACAGCGGTTGTACGCGTTCGGCGCGAACTGAAATTACGTTGTCCTGATTCTGCAGGATGCCTTCTACGGCCAAGAATCGTTCGCTGGTGAGCAGCAGGCGGTTCTCGTGAAACATATCCGGGCGGACAATCGCGTTGGCCACTCCGGTTTCATCTTCCAGGCTTAAAAATACAAATCCTTTGGCCGTGCCGGGGCGCTGGCGGGTGATGACGCAGCCTCCGATGCGAATGCGCTTGCCCGTGGGCAGGTTGCGCAGTTCGCAGGCTCGGCGGATGCCCATGGCATTGAGCCATTCGCGGCGGTAGGCCATCGGATGCGGGCCTACGGTGAGTCCAGTGCCGTGGAAGTCGGCGACCAGGCGCTCTTCATGATTCATGGGTGCGAGCGGCGATGGTGCATCCGCTTCGTTTTGTTGTTCGAGCAACGAACCCGAGGGACGGATGGCGCGTTCGACTTCCCAGAGAGCGTCGCGGCGGTGGAGGGAGAGTTTCGAGTTTCGGGTTTCGGGTATCGAGTGGGCAGCGGACTTTCTCGAAACTTGAAACCCGAAACTTGAAACTGCATTCAGTGCTCCGATTTCGGCGAGGGTGGTGAGTTCGTCTTTGCGTAATTCTGGGACGCGGCGTGTCAGGTCGTGAATGGATTGGAATGGAGTCATCGCACGTTCGCGCAAGAGAGCTTTGGCAGCGTCTTCACGCAGCCCGCGGACGTAGCGCAATCCCATGCGCAAGGCAATGGTTTGCCCGGCGGGTAGATTCTTTCGCCCCTCCGGGGCTTGGCCCTCCATTATTCCTGTTCCCCCACGGCTTACGCCGTGGGCTGCATTCTGCCGCCGCTCCAGGGCTGGGTTTTTAGGTGCTTGGTAAAGAGTACCGGCACCTTCTGTGGCGCCCAGGACTGGGTACTCACGGGTGCTCGGGACTCGGGACTCAGGACTCGGGACTCTCGCCAGCGTGCAATTCCACTCCGACTTCGTCACATCGACCGGCAGCAGTTTCAGGCCGTGGCGCTGGGCATCTTTCACGATGGTTGCGGGGGAATAGAAGCCCATGGGCTGGTTGTTCAGCAAGGCTGCGGTGAAAGCGGCCAGGTAGTGGCATTTCAAGAACGCGCTTGCATACGCGATCAGGGCAAAGCTCGCGGCGTGGGATTCGGGAAATCCATAGAGCGCAAATGACGTGATCGAGAGAATAATTTCTTCCTGCGCTTTGGGCGAGATTCCGTTGGCGGTCATGCCGGCACGGAGTTTGGCTTCGATTTCGCGCATGCGGGCTTGCGAACGCTTGAATCCCATGGCGCGGCGAAGGTCTTCGGCTTCGCCTCCGGTGAAATTGGCGGCGATCATGGCGATGCGCAGCAATTGTTCCTGAAAGAGCGGGACGCCCAGGGTGCGCTTGAGCACAGGTTCAAGCGAGGGATGCGCATACGTGACTTCTTCTCTTCCTTGCCGGCGCTGCAAAAATGGATTCACCATCTGCCCAACAATCGGGCCGGGACGAATGATCGCGACTTGCACGACCACATCGTAGAAGCGTACCGGGCGCAGGCGCGGCAGACAGGACATCTGCGCGCGGCTTTCTACCTGGAACATTCCCACGGTGTCAGCTTGCTGCAGCGTGCAATAGACTTGCGGATCGTCGGGTGGGAGATGCGCAAGATCTACTTCTTCGTCGTAATGATCGCGAATGAGTTCGATGGAATCTTTAAGCACGGCCATCATGCCGAGTCCGAGCAGATCGACTTTGATGATGCCCATGTCGGCGCAATCTTCTTTGTCCCATTGCACGACAACGCGGCCGGGCATGGAAGCGGGCTCGAGGGGGACGACGGAGTCGAGTTGTCCCTGGCAGATGACCATGCCGCCGGAGTGCTGGCCGAGATGGCGCGGCAGGTCCTGCACGGCGAGGCAGAGTTCGTAATATTTGCGCAGGCGGGGATGGGAGAGGTCGAGTCCGGCATCGCGGAAGCGGCGGTCCAGGGCATCGTTCTCGTCGCGGAATTCCCAGGTAGCCACCGCAGCGGCAATCTTGGCGAGGGTTTCGGGATCGAATCCCAGGGCCTTGCCCATTTCGCGGGCGGCCATGCGATTGCGATAGGTGATGACGTTGGCGGTCATGGCGGCGCCACGCTCGCCGTATCGCTGGTAGACGTACTGGATGACTTTCTCGCGCTCGTCGCCGCTGGGAAGATCGAGATCGATATCGGGCCATTCGCCGCGTTCTTCCGAAAGGAAGCGTTCAAAGAGAAGTTCCATGCCGACGGCATCGACGGCGGTGATGCCCAGCGAGTAGCAGACGGCGCTGTTGGCGGCAGAGCCGCGTCCCTGGACCAGGATGTTTTCCTGGCGGCAGTAGCGGACCAGGTCCCAGACGATCAGGAAATATCCGGCGAGCTTGAGTTTCTCGATCAGCGCCAGCTCTTTTTCGATCTGGCGGAGGGCTTTGGCCTGCATGTCGGGCGAGGTGCGGCCATAGCGGTTTCGGAATCCTTCCCAGGCCCGCTCCCGCAGGAAGGAATTCATGGTTTCGCCTTCGGGGACGGGATAGCGCGGGAATTCGTAGCCGAGATCGTTGAGCGTGAACTCAAGACGATGGGAAAGCTCGACGGTAGTGCGGATGGCTTCGGGCAGGTCGGCGAAGAGTTGCTGCATCTCGTGGGGAGATTTCAAGTGACGCTCGGAGTTGCGGGCGAGCAGGCGTCCGGCAGTGGAGAGCGTTTTGTGATGGCGGATGGAAGTGAAAGCGTCACAGAGTTCACGAGCTTTCGGAATGGCATAGTTCACGCCATTGGTGGCGAGTAGCGGGAGATTGAACGAGCGTGCCAGATCGATGGCTAAGCGGTTGCGGGATTCTTCTTCGCGATGAAAGTGGCGTTGTAATTCGACGTAGACGTTCTTGGGCCCGAAGATGCCGGTGACTCGATCGAGTTCGCGGCAGGCTTGTTCAGCACCGCCCTGCGCGAGGGCCGCGGCGAGCGGACCTTCGTCGCCGCCGGTGAGGCAAACTAGCCCTTCGGCATGTTCTTCGAGTTCTTGTGCAGTGACGGCACCTTCGCCTTTTTTCGCGCGCAGCTTCATTTTGGTGATCAGGCGGCAGAGGTTCTGGTAACCGGTGCGATTTGCTACCAGCAGGGGAAGGCGGAATTCACCGTGACTCCGTGGTGAGTTTAAGGTTGCGGTGACTTCTGCGCCGATGTGCGCCTTGATGCCGATTTTGTTTGCCGCCAAATGAAAGCGGGGAGCGCCGTAGACTCCGTCGGTATCAAGCAGTGCCATTGCCGGCATGTGGAAGTGCTGGCACACGCCGATCAGTTCCTCCGGCAGGGAAGCGCCTTCGAGAAAGCTGAAAGCGGAACGGGCGTGAAGTTCGATATACACAAGTTCTCAGTTCTCGGCTCTCAGTAAAAGCTTGCCTTTGGTTTTTGCTGAGAACTGATAACTGAGAACCGAGAACTGCTCTTCAGTCATAACTTCCTTCAAGAAACCATTCCCCGCCGAGCAGATCATGCACAAGGCGGTAGAAGGAAACAGCTTCGCCGTTTTTAAGCGCGAGATCCCATTCATCGCGGGACCAGGCATCGCGGTCCCACCAGTCGCCGGAGAAGCGCCAGGGGCCGGCCTTCCAGAGCACTTCCCCTTGCACCTCTTTTCTCTTGGGACAACTCACACGCGCCGGCTGCCCATTTTGCAGAGTCACGCTCGCGCGCAAGGCGGGGCGGAATCGACGCAAGGCAGTTATCGCCGACTGCAGTTCTTTACTATCCGAATTTTTTTTCTGCGGAACCTTGCGCGCGACTTCGGCGACGAAACGGCGCATGCGGAATCCTTCGGGATGATGCGTGTCCAGCAATTCGAGCGCTCCTACTTTCTGCTCTCCTACCATGCCTGCGATGCGGGCCAGTGTCAGTTCCAGCTTTTCGGGTTCGGGCGACGGAGGCAGGAACAGTCCTCCCTGGGCCGAGCGCGGGCGGGCGGGTTCAGCCGAGAGATGAATTTTTATGATGGGCGCTCCGGGAGGATGGGCGTTGAGATCGAGTTGCAGCAGCTTGAGAAAAACCTTGGCATCGAGCATGGGAAGCGGCAAAGAGAGTGTGCGAACAAACTTTGTCTGTCGAGAGCCCTGTAGGTACAGCCGCCCTCGGCTGTCCGGCGGAGCGAAGCTCCGCGCTCTTTCCGATGACGATTCATGGCTCTCGCCGGCAATCCCTGCGAATTCGTTTTCTATGCCGATATGATTTGACAGTTCCAGCGCCAGGCGAAGCTCTTGCGTGGCCAGCGCGCGGGAGCCCAGGCGTGCGCAGAGTTGTTCGAGGAGGCGATTCAAAAGGAACGCCAGTGGCTCCAGCAGGAGGATCGGGTGCTCGAG
>JAICJP010000151.1 GCA_025928375.1 Candidatus Sulfotelmatobacter sp. | reverse complement strand
TTCACGACATAGGGCATTTTTGTGATGTCTCCCCCATAGTTGCCCTCCAGCACATCGATCAGGCCTTGAATGCAGCGACCAGCCATTCCCTTGTTGGGATCAACCGAAAGGCGGGTAATCCGGGCCGCGCTGGCGAAATGCGGGAAGAGGCGGCAGCGGTCCGCGATGGCAGGATCGCGCAGAGGAGAATCCGCCGGGAGAGGCTCCTTTTCATAGACATCGAGGGCTGCCCCCGCGATCCAATTTTCTCGCAGCGCACGGGCCAAGGCGGCCTCATTGACAACCGGGCCCCGCGAAGAATTTACCAGATAAGCAGTGGGCTTCATCAGGCTCAAAGTTCGCTCGCTGAACAGGTGATACGTGGGGGTGTCACTCTCTTCCCTGCGTAGCAGCGGGACATGCACGCTGACAAAATCCGCCTGCCGCAGCGCGTCTTCGAAAGGCACGTAGCGGATCCAAGGACGCTCCTTGACGAGGCCGCGCTGGTGCCGGAGATCATGTATTTCCTGGATGGTTTTTACGAAGGCGTCGTTCTGGTACGCGGGGTCGTAGCACAACACGTTCATGTCGAATCCCACGCACTTTTTGATGAACGCCAGCCCAATGCGCCCAGTGCCAATCACTGCGACGATTTTGCCAGTGACTTCGTCCCCGAGAAAAGGCAGGTAAGGATGCCAGAATCCCCACTGGTTGTCGCGGGTCAGGTGTTCCGCAGTCCACATTTTCCGAGCCAGCGCGCCCATCATGAAGAACGCAAATTCCGCAGTCGCTTCGGTGAGAACGTCGGCCGTATGGGTAAACGGGATGTTGTAGCGGTTGGCATCGGATCGATTTATATTGTCGAACCCCACCGCGATCTGGGCCACCACTTTCAGCGAGCCCTTCCCTGCCTCGAA
Source organism: Candidatus Sulfotelmatobacter sp. (assembly GCA_025928375.1). Taxonomy (GTDB): domain Bacteria; phylum Acidobacteriota; class Terriglobia; order Terriglobales; family Acidobacteriaceae; genus Sulfotelmatobacter. Next base: position 9,243 of record JAICJP010000151.1, on the reverse strand, counting down.
CACTTCCGCATCGATCTGGTCGCGCAACGTGGTAATCAGCCCATCGATGCCTGACCTGACTTTATGGATGATCACGCTTTTCGGCGGTGCTTCCGGATGGGGATATACTTCGACCTCGTATCCGCGCTTGCGCAGAACGTCAATCGCCTCTCCGATATCGCAGGTGGCGAACACACGAAATTGCTTGTCCATGTTGGTTGACAGGATTCTTTCTTAGAAGCCGTGTTTGAGACCCCGTGCCGCGCTCACAGTGCAGATCAGAATCTATGATACGTGAGCAAACAATCTGAGCGTGCTCCCCTGAATGCGCGGCTAAAATCATTTCGCCGGCTTGGTCAGTCCTTGTGACTCCAACCACCAGTAGAACTCCTCCATCCAGTGATCGCTGGTCGTGCCTTGCTTCTTCATGCCGAAGCCGTGCTCCCCAGCGCGATAGATGTGAGCTTCGGGCTTGTTGCCAGCGGCCGTCAAGGCTTCGTAAAACTTCTCGATCGGCTCCCGCACTAATCCATCATCCTGCGCCCACGCCATGAAGATGGGAGGAAGGTCGGCTGGAATTTTGGGCATGACGCCAAACGGTCCTCCATAAATCGGAGCCGCAAAATTGGGCCGCGCTGCCGTATCCGGCTGCAGCAACGCGCCACTAGTAACCATCGCTCCCGCGGAGAATCCCATGAATCCGACTCGATCCGAAGAAATGCCCCACTCGGCCGCGTGCTGCCGAACTACCTTTACCGCCTGAATTCCATCCGCGATGCCATACTTGCAGACCTCATCGAAGTTAATTCCCTGGGGAATCCCCTCCCCTTTCTTCTCCGGGATGCGGTACTTCAGGAGGAACACCGCGATTCCCCTGTCTTGTAACCAACGCGCCACTCCGGTGCCTTCGTGATCGATCGCCAGCGCGACGCAGGCCCCACCCGGCGCGACGATGATCCCTGTCCCAGTTGCCTTCGATTTTTCCGGCAGATAAAGCGTGAGAGTCGGCGTGACCACATTGAACACCACCTTGCCCATGGGGGTGTTATCCGCTGTCTTTTCGGTCTGTGTCCATTTCTCAGAGCCGGGCACAACCCCAGGCCAGATGTTCACCGTCTGCGAATAGCACCATGATCCGAGAACGAAGACCAGCACCACCGTGGCCCAAGGGTAGCCAAACACTCGATTACGATTCATCATCGGTCCTTTATTCCTGGCGAATCAGCTGCTAGTGCACTCCTAACGCGGAAGCTGCGGTTTGCCTCTGCCGGTTAACTCGTGAATCAACCCGACCTCGGCTTCGCGGTATGGCTTTCCATCCGGGTGAAACACTTCGTGGAACCATAGCGTGGGCTCATCCAGAATGTACGGATGCCTCCAGGAGTCCCACGGATAATAGGTCTGCGTTTTACCCGCGACGAGGCCCCAGTTAATCGCCCCAACCTTGTACTTCCGGGCCAGCGGCAAAGTCGTATCGAATGTGCTGCCTGCTCCCCGCGCCATGTATTCGGTGCAGATCAATGGACGATGAAACCGCTGCAAAAACAAGATTTCCTCCTCGAAACGTTCCGGCCAGCTGTAATTGTGGAACGTGATCACATCGGAGTTGTCCAATTGAATGTGCTGCATGTGCGTCAGGTCTGCGCCATGGCTGAAATCGATATCCCAAACGCCGCTGGTCAGCGGCTGCGAGGGATGCGCCTCCCGCGCCCACTGGAATACCTTGGGCAATAGTGCTTCCACCAACTGCGCTTTGTGCGCGGGTTCAAGCTTGCCGTAGCTGCCTTCGTTCGTGTTCGATGGCTCGTTCCACACGTCCCATCCCAGCACCCTCGAATCGTTGGCAAACGCCCCAACCACTCCAGTGACGTAAGATTTCAATCGCGGCTCTTGCGAAGGATCGGTGAGAGCCGCGCTCCCAGGAGACTGCACCCATCCCGAGTTGTGCACTCCGGGAATGGGCGGGTGCTGCAATCCGAGTTTCGGCTGCGGATCCCAGCACGAATCGAACAGCACAAACAGCGGCTTGATGTGGTGTCGCGCGGCGATCGCAAGAAACTGATCAATGCGCTGCTTGAATCCCTGGGGATTTTCTTGCCACACCAGGTCGTGCAAGAAAACTCGCATTGTGTTCATCCCGATGTCTTCCGCCCAGCCCAGCTCCTTGTCGATCTGCGCTGGATCGAACGTCTGGGCCTGCCACATCTCCAATTCGTTAATAGCGTCGTCCGGAATGTAATTGCTGCCCACAAGCCAAGCCTGTTGTTCGTACCACGCAGCCGCCTTGTCAGTGGTCCAAGGCGCGGTTTGGCCAACCAGAATTCCTGAAAGAACAAAGACCAGCACGGTCCAGATGACAAGTGCTTGAAATAACTTTCGTGCTCCAAACATGCATTCACCTCGCGCAGCAAAAATAACTCGCCTGCAACCCGGCGATGAACCTGCGGTTGCGCGCACCACCTTAGCACACCGGGTCCGGTTGCGCGCACGCCATCCTGATCTGGCCAGAAACCCGGTATTCTAAACTCTCAGCCTGAGCGGTTTCGAAACGCGCCGAGGAGGGCAAGAAGGATGAAGTACCGGATCACCAGCGACATGGTTCTCGAAACCCCGCTGTCCGGCTTCGACCTGATGAATTTCCCCATGTTGAACAAGGGAACCGCCTTCACTGAAGAAGAGCGCACGGACTTTTCGCTGCACGGACTCTTGCCGCCTCATCTCGGGTGCCTTGAGGATCAGGCGGAACGTCGCCTTAAGGCTTTGCGCAACTTCGCGACCGATTTCCAGCGCTACGCCTACCTGCGCGATCTGCAGGACACCAATGAAACCCTGTTCTACGCCGTGCTGGTGCGGAACCTGGAAGAGATGATGCCGCTCGTCTATACACCCACGGTTGGTGAAGGCTGTCAGCGCTTCAGCGAGATTTGGCGAAAACCACGAGGACTTTTTCTAAGCTATGCCAATCGCCACCGCATCCGCGAAATCCTCGCCCACCACCGCTATGACGCGATTCGCATCATTGTGGTCAGCGACGGAGAACGGATTCTTGGGCTCGGCGATCAGGGCGCCGGAGGCATGGGCATTCCCATCGGCAAACTCGCTCTCTACACAGCATGCGCCGGCATTCACCCGCAATCCTGCCTCCCGGTCCTGCTCGATGTCGGAACCGACAACCAGGAACGCCTGCGCGATCCCGTCTATGTTGGTTGGCGCCATGAACGAGTGCGGGGCGTTGACTATGACGCTTTTGTCGATCAATTCATCAGTGCCGTGGTGGACCGCTGGCCCCATGTGCTTTTGCAGTGGGAGGATTTTGCCGGTGTCAACGCTGGCCGTTTGCTCGAGCGCCACCGCGATCGGCTATGCAGTTTCAATGACGATATTCAAGGAACGGCTGCGGTCGCCGCCGGAAGCCTGATGGCAGCCATCCAGGTGACCGGCACCGCCTGGGCGGACCAGCGCATTGTTCTGTTTGGCGCAGGCTCAGCGGGCATGGGAATCGCATCCTTTCTCGTTTCAGCCATGAAGAGTGCCGGACTCAGCGAGTCGGAGGGGCGCAGCCGCTTCTTTGCGGTTGACAAGGATGGACTCCTGACCGAGGGCATGCCCGGAATCAGACCTTCGCAAGAGCGTTTCGTTCAGCCACGCTCGCAAGTTGAGCAATGGAATCTGGAGTCGCCAGGCTACATCGGTCTTTTCGATGTGATCCGCAATGCACGGCCGACTACGTTGATCGGGGTCTCGGGACAGGCGGGCGCATTCACCGAAAAGATTATCCGCGCCATGGCCGCCCATGTGGAACGACCTGTGATCTTCCCGCTGTCCAATCCCACGTCACGCTCGGAAGCTACCCCGGCCGACTTGATCCGTTGGACCGAAGGCCGCGCCCTCATCGGCACCGGCAGCCCATTCGCATCGGTTCCGTGGCAGCACCGGCAATTGCCTATTGATCAAACCAACAACGCGTATATATTTCCGGGTTTGGGTTTGGGAATCCTTGCGGTGAGGGCAACGCGCGTAACCGATTCCATGTTCACAGCCGCGGCGCAATGCCTTGCAGAGCTCTCTCCCGCACGCTCCGGCAAAAGTGACCGGCTGCTCCCACCAGTTTCCGCGATTCGTTCCGTCTCGATCGCTGTCGCAAAAGCGGTCGCCCTCCGCGCTATGCACGACGGCGTCGCCGCTCCGGTCGACGAGCACACACTCGATTCACGCCTCCGCAAAAATATTTGGGAACCGGTGTACCTCTCGTATCGTTATGTGGCATCCATGAACTCAGATTCGGCTCCATAGAAGCGTTCTCCCGGGAAACGGGAACTGAGCCAGACGGATTCGTGCTTTTGGCGTAACAATTTTTGCTATTCTCGAATGCGGATACGTTGAACTGCAAATGGGGAAAGTAAGGGGGAGGTTTTTGAGGTCTTGCTGTTTGCGGTTCAGTGCGATAACTGGTATAGCCTGTGCTCTGCTGCTGCTCACTGCATCCGCGCTTCATGGGCAGAGCCCGGCTCCGCATCTGCAGAAGTTTTCGTCAGCCGTGCAGTCGACCGTAGTGGACTCAGCAGACCACGCAGACTCGCCTCTCGCTCAGGCGACGCCGAGCCAGCCGGATGACCAGCGCCCGGCCGCGGCAAGAGGCGGGGATCCGAATTCCCTAACTAACGGACCCCATGATTGGGTCCATCGATGGTTGCGCAAGGTCGATGAGGCCCGTTCTGAGCAGCCGCACTATGCCGCCCCTTTGATCACCACCCATCCACTACTGGTACAACAATTTCGCTTCGACACCTACAACCAGTCCGCACGCAATGGCGTTGCCACGGACGTGTACGGCGCCGGCAAAGGCCTGGAAATTATTCCCAACACGCGAATGGAAGTGCAGGTCGGGATTCCGTCTTATTTTTTTCGTCACGCTCCCAACATCCCCGACGGATTTGGCGATGTCTCCATCTTTCTAAAATTCCGGGTCGCTTCCGCCCCGGAAGGTAGGGGCGGATATTTCCTGGGATTTTTCCTTGGAGGCTCGTTCCCCTCGGCACAATCGCCAAACGGGCAGGGACACACCGTCTGGTCACCGATGCTCGCGGCCGCTAAACGCTGGAAGTTTTTCGATTGGCAGACGAACCTGGGTGGCACCCTTCCCCAGAGCGGCACACCGCTGCTGGGGCGGCAGATCGTGTTCAACAATACTTTCCAGTTCAACGTGGCCCGGAAACTCTGGCCCGAGGTGGAGAACAACACAACTTTCTATGTCGACGGGCCGCATTCCGGCAATTACCAGAATTTCATCACTCCCGGACTGATCGTGGGCCCGTTCCCGCTGGCGGAGCGCTTGCGTTTCATGTTTGGCGGCGGAGAACAAATCGCCACCAGCCAGTTCTACACCTACAACCATCGCTGGATCTGGACCATCCGCTTCCCATTCTGAGCGCTAAGCGACACAAACCATCCGGCGGAGAAGATCGTTCTTAGTCAGGGCACGTTGACGCGCACGATGTTAGAACGGGCAGATTTCCCGGATTCATTGGTCGCCCGCACGCGATAGGAAAGCTGCTGACCTTTTCTCGTCAGTGGGTCCTTATACTGGGTCGCGGATGAGGGCAGCTCTGCGATTTGGCTCCACGAAGTCCGGCTACTCCCGCTGTCGTCGCGTCGTTCAACGACAATATGGTGGGGATTCCCCGAATGTACTTCCCAGCTGAGATTCACTGCACCGTCCTGCACGTGCGCGGTAAGCGAGCTGGGCGCTTCCGGAAGCACGGGCCAGTCAAAGTAGTCGGCATCGGTAATGGCCATGATGCTGTCGCTGATGGGAAGGGCCTCCAAGGTGTCGGTCGAATCCTTCTTCCAGTGCAGCGGGCGAATGTCCCCGGAGACAACGTCAATCAGCACAGGGTTGTGAATGCCGCTGCCCTTCAAAGTGAAGTTGGAATAGAAAGTTGGAAATCTTCCCCCGGCCACGCTGTGGGCCGCGAGCCAGTAGGCTATGATCGCTTTCCCTTTGGTGGAGCGGAAGCCGTAGCTCAGGAATGGAAACCCGCTCTGGCGCCGCAGCGCAGAAGTATCCATGCCCGTGATCTCGATGGATGGATCAAGCGCCGTATCAGAAAACAGCGCGTTGGTATTCTGCAGAGCATAGAACACCGGACGCGGCGTGAAATCGTAATCATGATTGGTGAGACCGCGGACAATGCCGAAATCGTCAGACTCATTCCCGTCCACGCCTGCAGCCAGCAGCCACACAAACGTCTTCACTCCAGCCGCGTGATTGTAGATCAGCCCTCGCGTAACGTACTTCGCCTGCACGCTCTCGTCGGAGCCCGTCCATGAAGGGATGGAATTGAATTCGTCGTCAAAATAAGGAATCCCGGATTTGATTCCTGGATAATGGTTCACGAGTTCCCGCAGCTGGCGCGGCGACTCATTCAGATACGCCCCCTCGTCCATCGTTTCAGGATTCATGTTCGTGCCGTATCCCGGATACGTGTGGTAGGCGTATACGTCGATGCCGGAAGCGCACTTGCAGGTATCTAATGCTCGCTGTGTAAATTCGCGGGAAGGGTCGGCCTGCGCTCCATAAATCACTTTCGCTTCCCTGTCCGTTTTGTGCACGGTCTGCACAAACGAGCCGAGAAGCTTTCCATAGTCTTCGGCATTCCCCCACGGATTCCAATAGCCGATGTCCTGCTCGTTCCAGAGCGCCCAGTAGTGAATGCGATCCTTGAAATGATCCACCATCCAGGCTACGTATTTGTTGAATGCGGCGCTCTGTTCCGGAGTGACGGGTGGCCAATACACCGAGTACAGGCTGCGATCGTCATTGTGGAACGATCCTGGCTCCGGCACGCTGACCTCAGGAAGTTTGCCGCTACGCGCGGTGTACATCTGATTGCCGTAAAGCAATTGCACCTGCACCTGCATTCCGTTATCCAGGAGCGAATCCACCGCATCTTCCAATTCGGGAGATGAGGCGTAAACACCTCGTTTCTGCTCGATCCAGTCCCAACTGGTCCGATCGGAACTGTTCTCATACTGGCCGATGCGGATCCACTTGAATCCTGCATCGAACATTCGCGTCCACCACCAGCGATTCCAAGGGAGATATGGATCGCGAGGCAGATCGGAGTTGATACCGAATCCGTCCTGAATCTGCGAAGTTCGCTTGGGCGGAACTTTCTGCGGCACCGGCCGCGTGGCCTGAGCCAGCGGGTTCCCGTTCAGGAGAACCAGTGTGAAGAAGACAGCAGCGGTGACGTTAAACAACCGACGGTCAACACAGATCCTGCGGACCATGGGCGCGCTCCAGGATGAAGTTCAAACCGATTTCAAATCAAAGCTACCTAACGCGCGATGCTCTCCGCGGACACTCGCGAAGCGTTCGCCGCAATGGTCGAAGCATTTTGCTGGATCTTGCCGATCGCTGCAGCAATCTCGTGCATGTCTTCCTCATCTCCCAGCAGTGCGAACTGTGGAATCCAGACAGCCTCCCAGGCCGCGCGTTGCGTATGAGGGAATGTCTGCTCCAGGAAAGCATGCCGCGCGGTGGCCTGAGCACCGCTCAGGCACTTGCGATATTCGCCGCTGCGGAAAAAGTCCAGTTCATGCAACGGAGGATAACTCGCCTGTGTAGGGATACCCTCGGCATTGAGCGCAGCAATGAAATTTTCGGTGGGAATGCCGCCAAATTCCTTCGCATTCACATGGAAGATGTAGGCATACTGCCCGTTGCGGGTGCAGCGCGGATCGCATTCTTGCGGAGTAATTCCCGGGATCTCGCGTAGAAGTTTGTCCAGCAACCGGCCGTTCTGATGGCGATGCAGAGTCTGCGGCTCCAGCCTTCCCAGTTGCACATTCAGCACGGCGCCCTGCCATTCGCTGAGCCGGTAGTTCGAACCGTAAATAAAGTGGCTATAGAACCATTTTCCGGGCATGCGGCCGCAATCATGCACCGAACGGGCCTGGCGCTCGAATTCATCATCGTTCGAAATAATGATGCCGCCTTCGCCCGCTGTCATCAACTTGCTGGCCTGAAAACTGAACGTCGCCGCTTTGCCAAAGGTGCCGATCTTTTTGCCTCGCCACTCACTGCCGTGGGCATGGGCCGAGTCTTCGACCAGCGCGATTCCGCGCTTGCGGGCCAATTCTTGCAGGCGGTCCAGATCGGCGGGGTGGCCTCCCATGTGCACGGCAACGATCGCCTTCGTCTTCGCTGTGATGGCTGCCTCGGCCAAGTCCGGATCCAGGCAATAAGTCTTTCGATCGACGTCCACCAGAACGGGCAGAGCGTTCGCAAACAGCACCGCGCTGGCGGTGGCCACGAACGTAAAGTTGGGAACGATCACCTCGTCGCCCGGTCCTATGCCCAGCGCTTCCATGGTGACTTCCAGCGCCGCCGTGCCGTTGGTGACCGCGAGTCCGTGCCGCGCTCCGTGATACTTGGCGAACGCTTGTTCGAACTCCAGCGTCCTGGTTCCAGGAGTACGCCACCAGACCCGGCTCTCCAGAACCTCACGTAGCGCGTTGCGCTCGCCGTCGTCATATTGAGGCCAATCCGGAAACGGCTTACGTTTCGTCTTGCTGCCGCCAAATAATGCAAGTTCCGACATCGCTGGTTCCCCCTCACCGTCAGTCATCAATTAAATGCAGTGGTATACGAAAGCGTTTCTATACGCTTTTATGCCCGCGACTGTCCAGCCGAAAAACCGTTTTGCTGAATTGGGAGCGTCTGCTCGCTCTGAACCTTGCCAGCCTACCCGCCTGAAATCAGGCGTCGCCTGTCACGCTTCCAGTGGATAACTTCCGGGGCGCCAAGGAGAGTTCTCAGTTCTGCAGCTGCGGAGTGTTCGCGAATGTGAAGCTCTGCGGGAAGCTTTACCAGGTACTATAGGCGGTACCGTCCCCCGCGGTCTGGCTGGAGGCGGAGTGGACGTCAGTGATACCGGGCTCCTGCTGGTCCACCGCCATCATGACGTCTTCCTGGACGACCTCCCAGTTGGGCTGCCGGGTGATGGGATCTGGAGGGATTTGCCGGAGATAGCCTGCAGTGACCAGATCATCGAGGGACTGTGGCGCTTTCTGCTTATCGAGCGTGTATTGCGAGATGACCGAGCGCAGCGTGGCCAAGTTGGATCGCAGAACCGACTCACGGGCTTGCACGATCGTCTGGTTGTAGACCGGCATGGCAATCGACACCAGGATCATGATGATGAAGATCACGATCATCAATTCCAGGAGCGTGAATCCGCGCGCGCCTTTCTGCTTTGC
>JAICJP010000268.1 GCA_025928375.1 Candidatus Sulfotelmatobacter sp. | reverse complement strand
GAGAACTGCCCTTGCGGACGTTTCAGCTTGATGGTGATCTCGGTCTTGTCTTTTTCGATGGTGTAGTCTTCGCCGAAAGTTTGAAAGCCCCTGGCCAGCACCTGCACGCGAAGCGGGCCATAGGGAACGCCATCAAAATTCGCCTTCCCGTCCGGGTCGGTTTTCAGTTCCAGCCCGCCACGCTCCTGCCTGCCCTTCTCGTTTACCGGATGCATGATCACGGCGGCATTGCGCACCGGCTTGCCGTTGTCGTCCTTGATGACCGTGAAGTAGACCCAAGTGGTCGGTTCGTTGTCCTTGTCCTTCTGCGCAACAGCCACTGTGGCTGTAGCGAGCATGATCAGAAGTAGCGCGCGAACCATGATCCTCTTCATGACGACATTGTAAGCAGCCGGGCTTTGCCTGTCACCTGTTCCGGGCGGGCGAAATGGAGCGGCGGACGCCTCGTCTTTTACAATGCTGGAGTGAAGAGTTGGGAGGTCATCATCGTAGGCGGAGGGATTATCGGCCTCTCCCTTGCCATCGCATTGCGCAGGCGCGGGGGCCGCGTTCTGGTGGTCGAACGCGGGGAACCGGGGCGCGAAGCATCCTATGCCGCTGGCGGCATGCTGGTAGATAGCTCGCTGGAGACGCCACCCGCATTGCAAGCGCTCGCTGTGGCCAGTGCGCGCATGTACCCGGAATTCGCCCATGAAATCGAGGTCGAGTCCGGGGCAAAGGTCGATCTGCGGGATCACGGTACCATTGTTATTCGTTCGCCGGAAGACGTGCAAGAACGGCCGGGAGTGTCGATGGACGAACTCTCGCCTCGTGCGCTATCTGAGTTGGAGCCGGAACTGGCAGCCAAGCGCGCATTTTACCTGAAGGAACGCAGTGTAGATCCGCGGGCACTATCGTCAGCCGCGACCAAAGCAGCGAAGAACTTGAGCGTGGATTTCTCCTCCGGTGATCCAGTAAACGCTGTGGACCTCTCGCAGGGCCAAGTCACCGGCGTGACTACAAGCAAGACAGCCTTCCTTACGCGCAAGGTAGTGATCTGCGCCGGCGCCTGGTCGGGACAGATTGCGCCCTGCGCTTTTCCTACGCGGCCGGTCAAAGGCCAAATGCTATGCCTTGCCATGCCTTCGCGAACGTTGCTGAAGCACGTGATCCGCTCGCCGAAGGCGTATCTGATCCCGCGGAGTGACGGGCGTTTGCTGGTGGGTGCAACCGTAGAAGAAGCCGGATTCGACAAACGCACCGATCCTGGCACCATTCAGCGCCTGCACCGCGCGGCGTTGGAGCTTGTGCCTAAGCTGCGCGATGCTCGCATCCTGGAAGATTGGGCCGGCTTGCGTCCGGGAACGCCCGATAATCTTCCCATCCTTGGCGCTACCCAAACGCCGGGCTGTTACGTGGCTACCGGTCACTTCCGCGATGGAATTCTGTTGGCGCCGATCACTGCGAAACTGATGTGCGCCGTGATCGAAGGAAGCACGCCGGAGCTCGACCTTGCCGCATTTTCGCCCTTACGCTTTCACTGAGCTGATCCCACGAATGAGGCAGTTTGACTTCAGCGACGCTGGAACAAAGCACTGGGAGCGCATTCAGACTCGGCTGGCGCTATACTGATTCGTTTCCCGGAGTCTCGATCCGCTCTCTTGCGCATCTTCCGAGATCTCAGAAAGGACTCATCTATGGCGTCTCCAGCAGTCGATTTTGCCCGCAGCAACCAGCAGCGTTTCCTGAACGAACTCAAAGACCTTCTTCGCATTCCAAGCGTTAGCACCCTCGAGGAACACAAGCCCGACATCCAGAAGGCAGCCAATTATGTGGCCAGCGAACTGCGCCGTATCGGCATGGAGAACGTCGAGATCATCCCGACCAAGGGACATCCGCTAATCTACGCCGACTGGCTGCATGCGAGCGGCAAGCCAACCGTGCTCTGCTATGCGCACTACGATGTGCAGCCGGCCGAACCGCTCGATGAGTGGCATTCTCCTCCGTTTGAGCCGACCGAACGCAATAACAACATCTACGCGCGCGGAGCGGTCGACGACAAAGGCCAGCTCTGGATGGAAGTGAAGGCGCTGGAAGCGTTGATGAACAGCGGCGGAGGCAAGCTGCCGATCAACGTCAAGGTGCTATTTGAAGGTGAGGAAGAAGTGGGTGGGGAATCGATTGCCGAGTACATTCGCAAGCAGAAAGCCAAACTCAAGTCGGATTTCGCGCTGGTCTGCGATACCGAGCTATTCGCGCCGGACCTTCCCACCTTGTGCGTCGGCCTGCGCGGTTTGGTGTACACCGAGATCGAAGCTTACGGATCGAAGACCGATTTGCACTCGGGGATGTACGGGGGAGCGGCTCCCAATCCTTTCTTCGCGCTGATTGAGATGATCAGCAAGATGAAGGACTCGAAAGGCAAAGTCCTCATTCCGGGCTTCTATAAAGGCGTGAAGGCTCCCACCGCTGCCGAGCTGAAAGCCTGGAAGCGCCTGCCGTTCAACGAAGAGGAATACCGGAAAAAGGAAGTTGGATCCAAGGTTCTCACCGGGGAGCCTGGATTCTCGGTCCTTTATCGAACGTGGGCGCGACCTACGCTGGAAGTTCACGGCATGCCCGGAGGTTTTGTTGCCGATGGCGCGAAGACTGTCATTCCGGCGAAGGCGAAAGCCAAGGTTTCGATGCGCCTGGTTCCCAACCAGGACCCGGATGACGTTCTTAAGAAATACCTGGCATTCGTCAAGAAGAACACGCCGAAGGGGATCGAGACGAAAGTGAAAGTGTGGAGCAAAGGTCCGGCATGCGTAGTCAGCACCGACAACGAATACATTGAAGCCGCCACGCAAGCTCTGCATGACACTTTCAAGAAAGATACGGTGTTCATCCGGTCAGGTGGATCAATTCCCATCGTCACCGATTTTCAGGATGTGCTGAAGATTCCGAGCGTGATGATGGGCTTCGGATTGCCTGACGACAATCTCCATGCTCCCAACGAGAAGTTCCACATCCCGAACTTTCATCGCGGCATTGAGACGATCTGCAGGTTTTTCGAGAAGTTGGGAAAGTAGTTCAGCGAGGATTTCCATTTCACCCCGGGCAGCCGTTCTGCGGCTGCCCTTTCCTTTGCGGCGCCAGCCTAGCTCAACCTCTATACCGGTCAGGTGTCACAATCCGCTGTGCTAAGCACCAAGCCTGGCACGAACTTCAGATCACGCTTGCACCGCCACCGGTGCATTTGCACAAGACGCAAAAATATAAAGCCGGACGACGTGCCACTCTGCTTTAGCGGCAACGGGCCCAGTTGAAAAGGGCATCTGAAAACAAATCGCTAATTCGTAAATCGCAGAATCCAATTCGGTAAATCCCAAGAAAAGGTCGTATCTATATGGCTGAAAACGCACGCATACGCATTACCGATGCCGGGCGCGGCCGGTCCCGATCGATGTCACCCCAGCGCTGGGGAGCTCTGATCGGCGGCGGCGCACTGGCAATTTATGGAATCACGCGGCGATCGCCGCTCGGCATCGCCCTGGCAACGGGCGGCGGGAGCGTCGCTTTGCTCGCCGCCACCCGGAAACCCTCGCCCGAGTCCTCCGCCTCGGCCACGATTCTGATTAACAGCACGCCCCAGGAGGTGTACCAATTTTGGCGCGACTTCGAGAACTTGCCTCGATTTATGAACCGCCTGGAGACCGTCAGCAAGTTGAACGATCGCCGGTCGCGGTGGGTCGCTCTGGGGCCGGGTGGCAAACCGATCCGCTGGGACGCCGAAATCATTAACGAGCGTGAAAACGAGCATATTTCCTGGCATTCGCTGGCGGATTCCGACATCCAGGTAGACGGGAGAGTGGATTTTCGGTCCGCTCCTGCCGGCCGGGGAACCCTCATCGATGTCCACATCGAGTACAGCCCATCCCTCGGCACGGGCAACACACTGGCCAATTTCTTGAATAAGGGAGCCAACTTCATCATGCGCCAGGACCTGCGGCGCCTGGAAGCCATGATCGAAGCCGGAGAGATTCCGACGATCGAGGGCCAGTCTCACGGTCGACGAGACTTCTTGACCGGGGTGATGAGAGTTGCCGACCCGACGCGGCCAATTCCGGTGCGATCAAACCTTAAAGATACGTTCGCAGCGCGAAGGAGGATGGCATGAAAGCAGTTTGTTATATGGGCGTAGAAAAGATGAGCGTGGAGACGGTGCCGGATCCTACGATCCTGAATCCTCGTGACGCGATCGTAAAAATCTCGAGCACCTGCATCTGCGGCTCGGACCTGCATCTTTACGACGGCTTCGTGCCCACCATGGAACAGGGCGACATTATGGGCCACGAGTTCATGGGCGAGGTGGTGGAAGTCGGCGCGGGACTGAAGCCGGACAAGTTGAAGATCGGCGACCGGGTCGTAGTTCCCTTCACCATTGCCTGCGGAAATTGTTTCTTCTGCAAGAAACAACTGTGGTCGCTCTGCAACAATTCCAACCCGAACTACTGGATGGCGGAAGAAATGATGGGCTTTTCGCCGTCGGGCCTGTTCGGATACACCCACATGATGGGTGGATATGCGGGCGGGCAAGCGCAATACGCGCGAGTTCCCTTCGCCGACGTGGGACCGATCAAGGTGCCGGAGGGCATTCCGGACGAGAAGGCAATATTCCTGTCCGATATTTTTCCGACTGGCTACTTCGGTGCAGTGATGGCCGACATTGAACCCGGGGACACAGTCGCGGTATGGGGATGCGGTCCGGTGGCGCAATTTTCCATTCGTTCCTGCTTCATGCTGGGAGCCGAGCGGGTTATCGCCATCGACCGGTTTGATTATCGACTGCGCATGGCGCAAGCCGGCGGCGCGGAAACCATCAATTACGAAGAAGTGGACGACGTGGTGCAGACGCTCAAGGATATGACGGGAAACATTGGGCCTGATCGTTGCATCGATGCGGTCGGCATGGAAGCGCACGATCACGGCTTGATGTACATGATCGATCGGGCCAAGCAAAAGGCCCGCATCGAATTGGATCGCCCCGTGGTGCTCCGGCAGGCCATTCAAGCGTGCCGGAAGGGTGGGACCGTGTCGGTACCGGGCGTCTATGCCGGCTTCATCGACAAGGTTCCCATGGGCGCGTTCATGAACAAGGGCCTGACCATGCGGGCCGGGCAGACGCACATGATGCGCTACATGAAGCCGCTGCTGGACAAGGTCGAGAAGGGCGAGTTCGATCCTAGCTTTGTCATAAGCCACCGGGTGCCGATCGATCGGGCGCCAGAGATGTATAAAATCTTCCGCGACAAGAAAGAGAACTGCACCAAGGTGGTGCTGGATCCGTGGGCCGACGGCGCACACGCCGCGTAGACAAAGGAAGGCGACGGGCTGTTTAGCTAGAACCTGGGCCGATGCGGTATGGCATCGGCCCTGTTTTTTTGTTGGAAATCCTGCTAGTGAATCGACATCCTTTCATACGCAAGGTATAGCAACCCAATCCGAGCGACGGGGTCGATTGCGAAGTGGTGTTGCATCGACCCGTGGGTGATCGCGTTGTCGAGCGCGGCCATGATCATGGACTGATCCAGCACCAGCCGGCGATGGCCTACCGCGCCAGTCACCGGATTCACAGCGTCATAGAAGCCTCCATCGGAGCTGTAGACGCCAGGATATAGTTTCTGCAAGTTGACGATGTTCGTATAGGCCTCGTGCGGCAGCACAGAGAGCGCCAGGAACGACGCATGCGGCGATACTGTATCCTCGGTCGCGCAGCCGTGACATTGTGAGAGTCCCAGATTCGGGTGGCTTGCGTCCGCTCCCCCGCCGTAGTAGGGAAAGAGCAGACCCTCGACGCCGAACCCGCCATAGCCGCCGCTATCGTCTGCCGTGCTGGAAGGAGACATGCCCCACACGGGGTAATGCAAGGCTTGGGTTGCATACTGAACTTGCACTTGCGCCCAACGAACATCGTCTAGACCGAAACTCCGGGGCCCAAATATCGTTTCCGGCATCACCAGGTTCGCCA
The DNA here is from genome assembly GCA_025928375.1 of Candidatus Sulfotelmatobacter sp. Lineage (GTDB taxonomy): Bacteria > Acidobacteriota > Terriglobia > Terriglobales > Acidobacteriaceae > Sulfotelmatobacter. The sequence goes on along the minus strand of JAICJP010000268.1, from coordinate 194 downwards.
TCAAGCCTTCGAACATCCCGCCAGCCCAGGTGGGAACGAAGGTCGTGGATGTCCCTGGGTAATCGTAGTGGCCCTCCCAAACGTTGAACTTCTTCCGGGACTGAGGGTCCCTGTAGGTCTGCCAATAGCCCGGCGCAGGCCACTGACCGATCCACGAGAAATCGGGATCCGTTGGGCATTGCTTTGGAGGCAAT
>JAICJP010000075.1 GCA_025928375.1 Candidatus Sulfotelmatobacter sp. | reverse complement strand
GACTTCGAAGAAGTCGTCTTTCCTGAGTATCCCGAGCTAGGTGAAGCTAAGACTGCGCTTTTGCGCGCAGGCGCGAAGTACGCGTCTCTGTCAGGTTCTGGTTCGACGCTGTACGGGCTGTTTGCCTCGAAAGCGGCAGCTGCGAGTGCGGCGCTGCGAGTTCGGAGACTGGGTTGGGCTACGCAGGTGACGGCTACCCTTTCGCGGTCGGCTTACCGGCGGCGGATGTTCGTGGGCTAGGGCGGGGGTTGTAGTCGGGGCTCTCGGCTTTGCCTTCGCTTGGACAGTCCAAGGGTCTGTCTCTACGGGAGTCGGGCGTACGTGAGCCGAGGTAGTCGAGAATTTTTGATTGTTGATTTTTGATGGTTGAACGAAAATGACTTTGCCCCGGGACGGGGTTCATTCAACCACCATTCAACCATCAACAATGGCTTACTGGGCCGTCGACTAATGGTAGGTCAAGTGCCTTTGGAGCACTTTGTCTAGGTTCGAATCCTAGCGGCCCAGCCAGAACTGCAGTTCTCAGTTGCCAGTTCTCCGTTCTCAGTGGAACTGGCCGAGCCCGAAATACTGAGGACTGGGAACATGGAACTGAGAACTACCTATGGCCACTGTAGCGACGCCGACCGACAAGACGACGGAGAAAGTCGAAAAGAAGAGTCCGCCTGTGCCGGACGAGAAGCCGGACCGCAAGCAGCGTCCGCGGGTGGATGAGAAGTTCAAGATCTTCAGCGGCACGGCTAACCTGCCACTGGCCGATGAAGTTTGCCATTTTCTGGGGATGCAGCGCGGGCAGGCGCAGGTTACGCGCTTTGCCGACGGCGAGTGCTACGTGCAGATCCAGGAGAACGTGCGCGGGGCGGATGTTTTCGTGATGCAGCCGACGTGCCGTCCGGTGGATGAGCACTTGATGGAGTTGCTGCTCATGATTGATGCGCTGAAGCGGGCTTCGGCACGGCGCATCACGGCGGTGATTCCGTACTTCGGCTACGCCCGGCAGGACCGGAAAGACAAGCCGCGGAGCCCGATCTCGTCGAAGCTGGTGGCGGATCTGCTGACCACCGCAGGGGCGCACCGGGCGTTGATCGTGGATTTGCATACGCCGCAGTTGCAGGGATTTTTTAACATCCCGGTGGATCATCTGTTCGCGTCACCGGTGCTGGTGGATCACTTCCGCAAGCTGGCGTTGCCGAATTTGACGGTGGTTTCGCCCGATGCGGGTGGCGTGGAGCGGGCGCGGTTTTTTGCCAAGAAGGTGGATGCCGCGCTGGCCATCGTGGACAAGCGGCGGGTGGAGATGAATGTGGCTGAGATTATGCACGTGATCGGCGATGTTCACGGACGCACGTGCCTGATCATCGACGACTTGATCGATACGGCTGGAACGCTGGTGAAGACGGCGGCGGCACTAATTGAGAATGGGGCGACCCAGGTTTATGCCTGCGCCTCGCATGCGGTGCTGTCGGGTCCGGCAGTGGAGAACATTCGCAATTCAGTCATCAACGAAGTGGTAGTTACCAACACAATCCCGCTGACTCCCGCAGCGGAAGACGCAACGACGGACAAGGGCGGCAAGATCAAAGTCCTTTCCATCGCGGGACTGATTGGCCGGGCGATTCAGGCGAATCACGAAGAGACTTCGGTAAGTAAGTTGTTTACGTAGCAATGAGCGGTGAGCAATGAGCCAGCAGAGAACCGGTTTGCTCATCGCTCATGGCGCACTGCTCAACAGAGATTTTGTAGATAGGACATCTCATTTATGGCGACTGCACTGGAAACGAACGTACTGGAAGCGCAAGCGAGAGAAGCAGGCACGAAGAATGATGCCCGGCGTGTGCGCCGGGAAGGCAAGATCCCGGCCGTGGTGTATGGAGCGGGGAAGGACTCGCTTTCCGTCAGCGTGGATCCACGCGTGGTTACGCGCATTCTGAATTCGGAAACCGGCCACAACACCATTTTCGATCTGACGATGGATGGCGAGAAGACCAAGGCCATGATCGTGGATTGGCAGTATGAGCCGATCAAGGGCAAGCTGCTGCACATCGATCTGAAGCGGATCGCCCTGGATAAGGTTCTGACGGTCAGCGTGCCGATCTTTTTGGTCGGCGAAGCCGCTGGAGTGAAGCAGGAGGGTGGCATTCTGGAGCAGATGCTGCGAGAGGTCGAGGTCGAGTGCTTGCCGGAAGACATTCCCAGCCACATCGATGCCGATGTCAGCCATTTGACGTTTGGCAAGGTGCTGCGTGTCCAGGACCTGCCGCACTCGGAGAAGTTGAGATTCATCACGGATGAGAACCAGCCGGTGGCGCATGTCACCTCGGTGAAGGAAGAAGTCGTGGCCGCGCCGGAAGCAGTGGCTGCGGAGGCGGCAGCTCCGACCGAGCCCGAAGTCATCAAGAAGGGCAAGCAGGAGACAGCCGAGGAAGGCGAGGCTGCTCCAGAGAAGGCCGAGAAGAAGGAGAAGAAATAGCTTGTGCGTGGGAAGGCCGAGCTGCCGCTCGGCCGGACAGCCGAGGCGGCTGTCCCTGCATGAGCTGTTCAAAGCGTGAAACTGATCGTTGGTCTCGGCAATCCTGGAATCGAATATCAGTTTTCGCCGCACAACGTCGGATTTTTGGCGATTGATCGTATCGCCGGAGATCTGGGCGTGGAAGTAAGGAACCGGCAATGCCGGGCACTGACGGCACGGACCGTGCTCGCGGATCAGATGGTGCTTCTGGCCAAGCCCGAGACGTTCATGAACTTGAGCGGGATTGCGGTGCAAGGGCTGGTCAGGGAGTACGAGGCAAAGCCGGAATCGGACCTGATCGTGATTCAGGACGAACTGGACTTCCCCCTGGGCACGCTGCGGATTCACCCGCGGCGCAGTTCGGCGGGACATAACGGCATCGAGTCGATCATCGGTGCTTTAGGCACGCAGGATTTCCTGCGCATTCGGATCGGCGTCGCGCCGGAGCGTAAGGTGGCAGACGGTAAGGAATATTTGCTGGCGCCGATGCGCAAGGCAGATCTGAAAGTGATTGATGGAATGCTCGACACCGCGGAAGAAGCGGTAAAGATGATCTTGAGAGACGGTCCCGCGGCGGCGATGAATCGGTTTAACCGCAAAGAGCTGGACGAACAGAAAGATTAGCCACAGATTTACGCGGATGAACACGGATCAGGAACTTTCAACGTATCCGTGAACATCAATGAGAATTCGTGGCCACGTTTGGAGAAACGCATGAATCGTATTTATGAGCTGATGTTCATTGTTCGTCCTGACATGACGGACGAGGATTTGGACAAACTGATTTCCACGCTGCAATCGGTGGTGCCGGCTTCGGGCGGAACCGTGAAGAGCGTGGACAAGATGGGCAAGCGGCGTCTTGCCTATAGCGTGCGCCGTTTTCACGATGGCATTTACGTGCTAATGGTGGTGGAGGGCGGAGGTCCGGCGATCCACGAACTGGAGCGCCGCCTGCGCGTGACCGAGCCGGTGATCAAATTCCTTACGGTGCGTGTCGATGAAGAGCAGAAGCGGCTGGATAAGATCAAGAAGCTGCGCGAGTCGAAGAAGAAAATGAGCGCGCAACCGGCCCCAGCAGCCGAACCAACCGTGGCCGCTCCGGCGACAGAAGCCCCGACGACGGCGTAGAAGGCTGGCTGAGGATGTTCCGGCCACCATCAGGCTTTGCTGGCTATCGCCGAATGGCGAATAGTCACGATTTTTAAGGAGAGTTATGGCTGACGAAACGAAAGCACCAGAGCAACACGCGCCATCGGGCGAGCGGCCGCAAGGGCCACGTCCGGGTGGAGATCGTCCGCGATTTGGGGGACCGGGTCGCGGACCAGGTGGTCCCCGCGAAGGCGGCGGAGGCGGCCGCAAGTTCTTCCGGCGCAAGAAAGTATGCAAGTTCTGCGTCGAGAAAATCGAAGACATCAACTACAAGGATTACCGTCTTTTGGGTCAGTTCGTAGCGGAGAGCGGCAAGATCGTACCGCGGCGACTGACCGGCGTGTGCGCACCGCATCAGCACCGTTTGTCGTCGGCGATCAAGCAGGCGCGGAATATCGCCCTGCTGCCCTTTGCGGGAAGAGCAAGCTAAAAAAAGCAGCTTTTAGCTACTAGCTTCTAGCTCCTGGCTAAGTCTGGAGTTCGGGGGTGGCTAGAAGCTAGCAGCTAGAAGCCAGGAGCTATCATGGAAGTCATTCTCAAAGAAGACATTGCGAAATTGGGATCCCGCGGGGACGTGGTGAAAGTCGCCGAAGGCTACGGCCGGAACTACCTGTTGCCCCGCAAGCTCGCGATTCAGGCGTCAGAGAGCAACAAGGCTGTCATTGGCCAGATGAAGGCCGCCGCTCTGCGCCGCTCCGCCAAAGAGAAGGCACAAGCTGAGGAACTGGCGAAGCAATTTGACGGCGTCTCCGTGTCGTTCACCCGCAAGTCGGGCGAGCACGATCAATTGTTCGGCTCGGTGACTTCCGGCGACCTGGCGGATGCTCTGGTCAAGAAGGGCTTCAACGTGGATCGGCGCAAGATCCAGCTGCACGAGCCGCTGAAGACTCTGGGCGAGTTCACTGTGCCGGTAAAACTGCACAAGGACGTGACGGCGCATTTGAAAGTCGTCATCGAGAAGGAACCGTCGACGGAATAATTCTCGTAGAGGCGTTGCCGGCAACGCCTCTACGAATTTGCCCCCGTTTTGCATCCAGATCAGGGCAGCGTTGCCAAAGCGACGACCACGCCTTGTGGGCCGTTGTTCTGTTTCGTTGTAAATCTTTGCCGCAGAATGGCCTAGAGCCCCCCAAAATTCCCTGTACCGCCTATAATTCCTGCTCACGGATCTCTTGATTCCCCGTCTATTCCTATGCAAGCCCGGAGGACACTAAAGCCGGGCAAGTAGAGGACATAGCGACAATGCCGGCCGGTGTATGGGCAGTACCCTTTGCGGTTGGCGGACGGGCCCACTCGAGAGAGAGTGAACGAGTCAAAAAAGTAGCTGAAAACCAACTCCCCGCGCGGGGCCGCATGGCTGGGCTAGATCGCCAAGCTCAAGATCGCCGCATCGATGACACGATGCTCATCCGCGAGGCACAGCGCGGTAACCGCGCTGCCTTCGAGGAACTCGTCCGCCACTACGACCACGCCGTACTGCGGCTCGCCCTCCATCTCACCGGAACCGAACAGGACGCCCAGGATGTTTATCAGGACGCGTTCCTGAAGGCTTATAAGAACATCGGCAGCTTCCGGTTTGAGTGTTCTTTCTACACGTGGATTTACCGGATCGTAACGAATCTGTGTCTGGATCATCTGCGTAAACGGACCGTGCGCAAGGAAGACGCGCCGGTTGCGAAAGATTCCGATGGCGCGGAGTACGACCTGCTCGACCAGGTAGCCGACGGGAGGGCAGGAGCGAATCCGGAGCGCGACTTGATGCGACGGCAGCTCGGCGCGCGCATCGCCGGGGCGCTCGACAGGCTGACGCCTCGCGAGCGAATGGTCTTCGAGCTGAAGCATTACCACGGGATGAAGTTGCGGACCGTGGGAGAGATTTTGCATACGACGGAAGAGACCGCCAAGAACACCCTCTTCCGGGCCACGCAGAAACTGCGCGGGGCTTTGGCGGATATGCGGTAGTGGGAATCCCATGTCTCGCAAAAGCGGCGAGACATGAGGCACCCCGAGTCGTAAGCACGGCTGCGATGAAGGTGGAACTATGAAGTGTGAATGGGTCAAACAGAATATCGTGCTTCACGTTTACGGCGAGCTGCCTGACGACGCACGCTATGAACTGGAGCAGCACGTAGCCCGCTGCGCGGATTGCGCGGCCGAACTGAAGGCAGAGCAGGATTTTCATGCCCTGCTCTCACAGGATCGCGTTTCCGATCCGACGCCGAATCTGCTGGCGTCCTCGCGCATGCACCTGCAGGAGGCGCTCGAAAGTACACAACAAGGCAGCGTCTGGACGCGCCTTGCCTTCGATCCCGCGAACTGGCTGCGTCAGGTACGATTCTCTCCCGCTCTCGCTTCTGTGATACTGATTCTGGGTTTTGCCGGCGGCATCGGAACGACGTACGAGATTTACGGCCGCGGTGCCAAAACTGACCAGCTCCCAATTGCTACCAGCAGCGGTACGACGGCAGCGAGCGCGGCCGCCATCGCTGGCATCGATTCCATCACTCCCATTCCCGGAACCGATCAGGTCACCATCAAATACAACACCCTCGCCACCCAGGAAAAGCAGGGATCGCTCAACGATCAGCAGATCCAGCAGTTGCTGCTCTATGCAGCCCGCAACAACTACAACTCGGGCGTACGCGTCGATTCCGTAGACTTGCTGGCCAAGCGATCCAGCGACCTGCAGGTGCGAGACGCACTCATCTACGCGCTGCAGAACGATACCAACCCGGGAGTGCGGCTGAAATCTCTGGGTGCACTTGGCAATTACGTGAAGAGTGACACCAACGTGCGCGACGCTGTTTTACGAGCGCTGGTGAATGATGACAATTCCGGAGTACGCATTGAAGCCTTACGGCTGATCGAGCCGGTGAAGGCCGACGGCAGCGTGCGGGGCGTGTTAATGGCCTTAGCGGCAAAGGATCAGAGCACTTATATCAAGTCTCAGGCGCGCACGATGTTGGCGCAGTTGCCGGAGATTGATTAGGAGTCCGGGCGGGGCGCTCGCTGCGCTTCGCGGGACAGCCCAAGAGGCTGTCCTTACGTAGACTGAGGAAACGAGGTGATTCATTTGAAACGCGCGCTACAATTCGTTGGGTTGGCCAGTGTTCTGGCCTTGATTGCGCCACTGGCCATGGCGCAGGAGGCGAAAGTCTCCCGCGAAGGGGGATCCTGGGGTCAGCAGATCACAGGCTCGCTGGCAGCGGTTAAGAACCTTAGGGTCAAAGTGGATATGGGCTCGGTGGTGGTGCACGGATCGCAACAGCAAGGCATCAATTATGTCGTTCATACCCGTTATGGCAATTCTTCATCGGAGCAGGATGCACGCCACCAGTTTGAGCAGTACAAAGTAACCGCCTACGTGAAGGGCGACACAGCCTGGATCGTGGGCGACTGGCAGGGAGGACATCGTCCGCGGCATTTCTCGGGTGAATTCAATGTAACCGTTCCCCGCGAAATGGCGCTGGTAAAACTGGAAACTGAGGGCGGCAATGTAGAGGCGATGGGGGTTGGCGGCCGCGTGGAAGCCGAGAGCGGCGGCGGCAGCATTCGTTTCGACGACATCGGTGCCGGAGTCAGCGCTGAGACCGGCGGTGGCGGAATCGAGGTTGGAACGGTCAATGGCGATCTCTCGCTGCACACGGGTGGAGGCTCGATCCAGGTTCGGCACGCGAACGGCAAAGTGATCGCCGAAACGGGCGGAGGGGGTGTCCTCATTGAATCCGGCGCCCAGGGCGCGACCGTTGAAACCGGCGGGGGCAGCGTGGAAGTTCGCCAGTGCAACGGGAAGCTGAAGGTGTCGACCGGTGGGGGCAGCGTGGAACTCAAAGATGTCGGCGGTTCCGCGGACATTGAAACTGGCGGCGGCAGCATTCGTTTGACCTCTGCGAACGGACATGTCAATGCCGAGACAGGTGGGGGAGGAATCGAACTTTATGGAGTTCCTTCGGCAATTGCCCAGACCGGCGCGGGCGGCATCACCGTCAAGCTGGTGAATACTGGAGGAGAGCGTCATGACTCCGAATTGGAAACCGGTGCGGGCGACATCACGCTGTATATCGCATCTGACGTCGCGTTAAATTTGCGGGCTACGGTGGACATGGGGAATGGACACCGCATCACGTCAGACTTCGCAGACATTCACGTGAGCAGTGAAGGCGATCAGTGGGGTCCGAAGACGCTGATTGCCGAAGGAAAGCTGAACGGCGGCGGGCCGCTGGTCAAGGTGCATACCTCGACGGGCGACATCTGCATCAAGCGAGCTGGCCGGTAAAAAGAAAAGTGAGCGCGAGAGAAGCGCCCAAGAAAAAACCTTAGGAGTCACACCATGCGCAGACACGCTGTGACAGTCATTGCTCTGTTCCCGCTGCTGGTTGGATTAGCTTATGCAGACCAGAACTGGTCGGTGGAGAAACCGGGGGGCGAGAGCTGGGTGTTTTCCAGCGAAGACAGCGGCACCAGTTCGTATCTTGGCGTGGATATCGCAGATATCACCACTGAGCGGTTAAGCTCCCTGAAGTTGAAGGAGGAGAAGGGCGTAGAGGTCACGATGGTGGATCAGGACGCTCCCGCCGGAAAGGCTGGGCTAAAAGAGCACGACGTCATCCTCACCATGAATGGCACTCCGATCGAAAGCGGAGCCCAGTTGCGCCGCATGATCCACGAGACGCCTCCGGGGCGGCTGGTAAGCCTCGGCGTGAGCCGTGAGGGTCAGCCCATGACCGTGAAGGTGCAGCTGGCCGACAAGCATAAAGAGTATTCCATGATGGGTCCGAAGCCGGGTGACATGCACGTAAACATGCCGGAGATCCACATTCCCGATATCGATATCCCGGCCATCAACATGGTGATGGCGACCTCTTCGGCGCGCAGCGGTTTGATGGTGGAGAACATCACGCCGCAACTGGGTGACTTCTTTGGGGTGAAGAATGGAAACGGCGTACTGGTGCGCGCGGTGGAAAAAGGCAGCCGCGCGGAAAAATCCGGCTTTCGCGCTGGGGATGTCGTCATCAAAGTCAACGACGAGGCCATCCATGACACCAGCGACTTCACCCATGCGGTGCGAGCGCGACGTGGGAATTCCGTTCCGGTTGTCGTTATGCGCGACAGAAAAGAACAGAACCTGACGCTTTCGCTGCCGCCGAGGAAAGAGTCAGGTGACCTCATTGAGGAAGAGAGTTTCAACGATGAACCTCTGTTTCACGCGCAACGCGCGCTGGAGATGACGGAGTTGCAGAATGAGATCGCAAGACTCCGGCCGGAAATGCAATTGGCCGCCGAGAATACCCGCAAGGCTGCCCGGGAGCTGCGAAACGAACTTTGCAAAGAGCAAACGGAAGCACGTAAGCAGAGCGCCCAGCAAAGAAAGCAATTGCAAAAGGATATGGAGCGTCTCCGGCAGGAATTGCTGCGGCTTCGAGATGAATGATTGTAGCAGCGTTGCAGGTTTAAACAAAGCCCGATGAAGATCCCGACGGGGTAACAGTTAAGTCGCTGCCTTTGCTCTTTGCCCTTTGCCCTATCGCCACTTTCGCACGGTACGAATCAACCCGTAAACAACCAGGCACATCCAGAAGTCAAGCACCATGCCCAGGTCCACGCGAAATGGGCGGTGCCGGGCTACCAACGGCAGCGTTGGCAGCAGCGCGAAGTACACCACATTGCCCAGAATGATGGCGAGCAGGGCTTGAAGGAAGTTTAGGCGCACCGATAGCTTAGACACCACCGCCCCACCCCGGGGTTGGCGATCCGGGCAAGCCGTGCAAATACGGCAGCAAGTTTTCCTTACCCGCGATCACCGCGACCGATCCATGCTCCTGATATTCTTTCGATGCCTGTTTCCACCGGCTTAGGACGTAACCAGGGTTCGCCGCAATGCTTGAGCTTTCTACGCCCGTCAAATACGTGAAGGGCGTTGGTCCGCGCATTGCTGACGTGCTGGCGGGCAAGGGCGTTTACACCGTGGGGGACCTGCTCCACTACCTTCCGTTTCGTTATGAAGACCGGCTGAACCCGCGCGGCATCTCGGAATTGCGCCCCGGGGAGATGGCTACGATTGTGGCGGAGGTGCGCAATTCAGGCCTTTTCCGCACTCGGAAAATGCCGATTTTTCAACTCACCGTCGGACAAGGCCGGTCACGGTTGCGCTGCCTGTTCTTCAATGCCACCTATCTGCAAGATAAGTTTGTGCCCGGCCAGATGATCGCCTTGTACGGCAAGGTGGAGCAGGACGAGCGCACTCGCGAGCTGCAGGTGGTTCAGCCACAATTCGAAGTCCTGGGGGACCCGGGCGACTCCGAAAATGGGGTGGAGAAAAAAGCGGCGGAGTCGCTGGAGATCGGGCGCATCGTTCCTATCTATGAGGCCACCGGACGGCTGACGCCGCGCTGGTTCCGGCGCGCGATTCACACCGCGCTGGAGAATCTGAATTCCGATCTCCCGGACCCGATCCCCGCAGCCGTGCGCTCGCGGATGGGACTGGTATCGCCTCACAGCGCATTGTGGAACGTCCACTGGCCCGAGGCCGGAGAGAGTTTGGAACAACTGCAATCGTTCCGCACGCCGGCACACGTCCGGATGATTTTCGAGGAATTGTTTTTTGTGGAGCTCGGCCTGGAACTGAAGCGACGCCAGCAGAAGTCCCAGACCGGAATTGCGTTCCGGTTGGATGATCGCGCCCGGGCGGCAATCAAGAAAATTCTGCCGTTTCATCCCACGGCAGCTCAAAAACGTGTGCTGAAGGAGATTGCGGATGACATGGGGAAGCCTTACCCCATGCGGCGTCTGCTGCAAGGCGATGTGGGTTCCGGGAAAACCATTGTCGCTTTTGAAGCAGCTATCATCGCGATCGAAAACGGATATCAAGTCGCGCTGATGGCGCCCACTGAAATTCTTGCGCAGCAACATTTTTTTTCGGCGCGCAACATCTTGGAAAAGCCCGGCTATCGAATTGTCCTGCTCACGGGCTCTCTTGAAGCCGACCGCAAACGCGAGACCCGCCGCCACATCGCGCAGGGAAACGCGCAGCTCATCATTGGCACGCATGCCCTTCTGGAAGAAAAAGTCGAATTTGATAATCTGGGCCTGGTCATCGTAGATGAGCAGCATCGCTTCGGAGTCATGCAGCGCCTGAAACTGATGAGGAAGTCGTCAGAGGCCGTCGCAGAGCCGGACATGGCAAAGGCCGGTGGAGGGAGGGCCTCCCCTGACCGCCAGGCGGAGCCAAGCTCGGCTGGTGCAGCGGGTGAGCCGGACGTACTGGTTATGACCGCAACGCCAATCCCGCGCACACTTGCGTTGACTCTCTATGGAGATCTCGACGTCAGCGTGCTCGATGAACTTCCCCCGGGACGAACGCCTATCGTGACCCGCTGCGTGAGCGATGACCGCTCGCCCGAAGTATGGGAGTTTGTCCGCAAGCAGGTAGTCGCTGGAAATCAGGTGTACGTGGTTTACCCGGTCATCGCCGAAAACGAAGAGAGCGAGCTGAAGGCGGCGGTCAAGATGTACCGCGAGCTCAGCGGTAGTATCTTCAAGGAGCTGAAAGTCGGGCTTTTGCACGGCCGCCTCGATGCCGGCCTGAAAGATCAAGTCATGCGCATGTTCCAGAGAGGCGAACTACAGATTCTGGTGGCGACCACGGTGATTGAGGTGGGGGTGGATGTGCCGAACGCCACCGTGATGGTGATCGAGCACGCCGAACGTTTCGGCCTGGCGCAGCTGCACCAGTTGCGTGGGCGGATTGGGCGGGGAGCGGCGAAGTCGTATTGCATCCTGATGACAGGAGGGAAAGTTTCCGAAGAGGGCCAACGACGCCTCGACGCCATGGTGCGCACGAATGACGGCTTCAAAATTGCCGAACTGGATCTGGAGTTGCGCGGTCCGGGAGAATTCTTTGGAACCCGCCAGGCGGGGCTTCCCGATTTCCGAGTCGCGAATATCATCCGAGATGTGCAACTGCTGGAAGTCGCCAAGCGTGAAGCTGCCTTTGTGGTGAGTGGTCCCAATGCTGAAATTTCCGCGGAAGAAATCAGCCGCGCGCTTGTCCACATGCGGGCCCGCTGGCAGCAAACGTACGGGTTGGTCGAGGTCGGCTGAAACTCCCATGCGCGAAGGATTTTGCAACCTGCTTCGCCGTCATCGAGTCAAGAGACTGCTTTCATCCCAAGTGCATTCCCAACCAACGATGTCGATGCCGAAGATTTGTATGAAGAACGTGTTTCTGCTGGCCCTCGCGGTTACATTCTCCACTAGCTTCGCGCATGCCCAGTATCTCGGTTATGCGTTCCACGCCGATGCCAAGAAAGGTGAGCAGGTGTACCGCGAAGCGGGCTGCAAATCGTGTCATGGCCCGGATGGCCGGGGCGCTCCGAAAGCGATTGCCGGATTTGAACCGCCACGCACGTTCCCTGATTTCAGCAAGTGCGATCAAACCACCCCAGAGGTGAATTCGGCATACAAGGATGTCATCGTGCATGGGGGGCCGAGCCGTGGTTTTTCCCAGATTATGCCGGCATTCGGCGAGGCATTGAGCTCGGAGGAGATTGATGACCTCGTCGCTTACCTGCGCACTTTTTGCAGCAGCCGGCGCTGGCCGCGGGGCGAACTGAACTTGCCGCGGGCGATGGTGACGGAGAAGGCTTTCCCTGAAGATGAAGTTGTGCTCTCGACAGCCGTGAATGCAAACGGCGCGGCGGGCAATGAAACGCACATTATTCACGAGCAGCGCTTCGGAGTGAACAACCAGATCGAGGTCGACGTTCCTATCGAATTTCAGGACCAGAACCGTGTGTGGTACGGCGGCGTGGGCGACGCTACGCTGGGAGCCAAGCGCGTGATGTTTTCGAACCTCGATAGCGGATCGATTCTGAGCTTATTTGGCGGATTTCTGATTCCTAGTGGAAACCGGGCGCGCGGCTTTGGGTCGGGCACTACCACATTCGAAACCTTCGCCGCTTTCGATCAACTCTTCAAGAGCGACACTTTTATCCAGACACAGTTTGGGGCGGAGCTGCCCTTTCACACCAGCATCGCGCCGCAATCGTTATTTTTTAATACGGCGATTGGCCAGAGCTTTGCCGCGAAGCATGGCTTGGGACGCCTGTGGACCCCGATGTTCGAGTTCATCGCCAACCGGGACCTTATGACGGGAGCGAAGACGGACTGGGATCTCGTTCCCCAGATCCAAGTCACAATCAGCCACCGCCAGCATATTCGGGGCGACCTCGGGTTACGGATTCCGGCAAACGATACTACGGGCCGGCAAAAACAAATCGTCTTCTACTTGCTCTGGGATTGGCAGGACGGAAGACTGAACGAAGGCTGGTGATGTTCAGAAAGTTATCAGGGGTGTTTGTAATTCTGGCATCAATCCTTTGGTCAGCACAGTGGCTGAAGGGTTCCGATCCGAATCTGAGGCCGCAGTTTCACACCTCCGACCGCTGCTTTGCCTGCCATAACGAGCTGACCACTCCGAACGGTCAGGATGTCTCAATTGGATTGGCATGGCGATCGAGCATCATGGCCAATTCAGCGCGCGATCCCTACTGGCAGGCGAGCGTACGCCGAGAAACCGTCGACCATCCTCAAGCGGTGGCGGATATTGAGGACGAATGCTCGGTCTGCCACATGCCGGTCACGCGTTACGAAGCGAAGGTGAAAGGCCAGAAAGGGGCGATCTTTGCGCATGTGCCTTTCGATCCGGATAACAAGGAATCGGCCGCGGCGGAAGATGGCGTGACCTGTTCGATCTGTCACCAGATCAGCAAGGAAAAGCTGGGGACGAAAGAGAGCTTCAATGGCGGATTCGTGGTCGAATCTCCCCGGGCAAAGAATGACCGTCCTGAATACGGGCCGTTCGCAATCCAGCCCGATCGCCAGCACATCATGAATACCTCGACAGGAGGCTTTCAGCCCGTGCAGGCTGCGCATATCCGGGACTCGGCTTTGTGCGGCACCTGCCACCAGCTTTACACGACGGCGCGCGGCAAAGACGGCAAGGCAAACGGATATCTGCCCGAGCAGATGCCTTATCTGGAGTGGCTGCATAGCGACTATCCATCGAAGTACAGTTGCCAGGGATGTCACATGCCCGAAGTTCAAGAGCAGGTGCAGATCAGCTCGGTTCTGGGGCTTCCGCGCACCGGGATGCACCAGCATGTATTCGTGGGTGGAAATTTCCTGCTGCAGCAGATGCTGAACCGCTATCGCGATGAGCTCAGTGTGGCTGCACTTCCTCAGGAACTGACAACCGCGTCCGAAGGGACTCTCAGATTTCTGCAGAGCCAGTCCGCGCAGGTGGAATTACGGGACGTTGTAGTCTCCGGAGGTCGTCTGCAGGCGCAGGTGACGGTGCGGAATCTTACGGGACACAAGCTGCCCACAGCCTATCCCTCGCGGCGCGCCTGGCTGCACTTTTCGGTTCAGGATCGTGATGGACATACGGTGTTCGAGTCCGGCGCCCTCAAGCCTGACGGCTCCATCGTGGGAAACGATAATGACGCCGATGCATCGCTGTTCGAGCCGCACTACCGCCAGATCACCGAGGCGGGCGAAGTGCAGATCTACGAGTCGATTCTGAAAGATGAGGAAGGCCACGTCACCACCGGACTTCTGGCGGCCACGGGTTATCTCAAGGACAATCGCCTGACTCCCACCGGGTTTGACAAGAGCAGCGCGGAGAAAGACATCGCCGTAGTGGGAGACGCCGCTGACGATCCGAAGTTCTCTGCCGGCCGGGATGAGGTGAGCTATTCGGTTCGAGTCTCTGAAACTGAGGGTCCTTTCCATATTACGGTGGAACTTCTATACCAGCCGATCGGATTTCGCTGGGCGCACAATCTGGAACCCTACTCGGCCATGGAACCGCAACGATTCGTTCGCTACTACGATTCGATGTCGAGCGCCGCATCGACCGTGCTGGCGCGCAGCGAAGCGACACGTTAGTTACTCGCGGGCAGCGAATCGCGGTGTGCAAACCCGAACTGATAGAATCGAAACCATGGCTGGTGCCTCCCAACTCATTCAGATTGAGCTGTCACCGCCGATGCGTGCGCCGAAGCCGCGGTGGCTGCGGGCGAAAGCTCCGGTGGGAGAGAATTTCCACAATTTGAAGAAGCTGGCGCGAGGCCTGGGCCTGCACACGGTTTGCGAATCGGCACAGTGCCCTAACATCGGCGAGTGCTGGAATCATAAGACCGCGACGTTCATGCTGCTGGGCGATATCTGCACGCGCCGCTGCGGCTTCTGTGCCGTTCCCAAGGGGCGTCCCGAACCCATCGACTGGGAAGAGCCCAACCGTGTAGCGGAGGCCGTGGCCACGCTGGGGCTCAAGCACGCGGTCGTAACCAGCGTAAATCGCGACGATGACAACATTGGCAGCGCCCGCATCTTCGCTGAAACCATTCACGCCATCCGCGAGTTGACGCCGGATTGCCGCATCGAAGTTCTCATTCCTGATTTTCAAGGCCTGGAAGAGTCGCTGCGCATCGTCCTGGATGCCAAGCCCGATGTGCTGAATCACAACACCGAAACGGTTCCGCGCTTGTATCGCGCCGTGCGATCGGGGGCGCGCTACGAGCGGACGCTGAAGCTGCTGGAAGATGCGAAGAAGATTTCTCCCGGAACCGTGACCAAGAGCGGAGTCATGGTTGGACTTGGCGAATCAAGCGAAGAGCTGATCGAAG
>JAICJP010000362.1 GCA_025928375.1 Candidatus Sulfotelmatobacter sp. | reverse complement strand
GTGCCGTACTCCAGGGCTTCCAGGAAAAATCCGAAGCGCGACTTGGCTTCCTCCTCGGTCATGCCGAGGGCGCGGAAGATTTTGCGCTGGATGTCCTGGCGGTGAATACGGATCGATCCCGATCCCAACTCCGTGCCATTGAGTACGACATCGTAGGCCAGCGCCCGCACAGCACTGAGCGGCGACTGGGGATCATTCACCGACTCCACTCCCTCCTCTAGCAGCTTCATATCCTCATCATGCGGAGAGGTGAACGGGTGGTGCGCGGCCATCCACTGCTTCTCGCCCTCATCCCACTCGAACATGGGGAAATTCGTGACCCACAGAAAACGGTAATCTCTCGCTGCATCGCCAGTCTTCTTGAAGATGCCGTGGCGATCGGCATACTTCTGCGCCAATGCCAGCCGTAATAATCCCGCCGAAGCGTAAATCGCCAGCTCTGCCGGAGTCACCTTGCGATGGGCTGGCATGGCAGTCTGGGGTCCCGCCTGGGCCGATCCCGCGACCAGCACAATGAGATCCGCCTCTTCCATTCCAGCCTTCTTCGCGATCGCGGTCGCAGCCTCGGGATACTTGTTGGCGATGCGCTTGAAATCTTCGTAGACGCGCGCGCCGCCCTTGGAATGGAACATGGGCTTGATGTCATCGCGCTCTTTGCGCGAAAGCTCTCCAACTTTGGGGGTGCGTATGGCGACTACCGGCAGGTTCGCATTAATGGCCAGCTCCTGCAGATTCTCCGCACTGAAGCAATCGCGAACATCGGTGAACGCCGGCAGCCGCAAGTCGGGCTTGTCAATCCCGTATAAGCGGATGGCTTCGTCGTAATCCATGCGCGGAAAGGGAGTCGCGATTTTTTCTCCGGTCGCGCCGAATGCGGCCCTCAGGAAGCCCTCGACCACTTCCCACACCCGCTCCGCCTGCGGATACGACATCTCCAGATCGATCTGGGTAAACTCCGGCTGCCGGTCCGCGCGCAAGTCCTCGTCGCGGAAGCAGCGCACAATCTGGAAATACTTATCGAACCCCGAAATCATCAGGATCTGCTTGAACAATTGAGGAGACTGCGGCAAAGCGTAAAAAGTCCCCGGCTGTACCCGGCTCGGAACCAGGTAATCACGGGCGCCTTCGGGCGTGGAGCGCGTCATGAAAGGAGTTTCGATTTCGAAAAATCCCTGCGCCGACAAGTAGTCCCGAATGGCCTTGGCGACTTTATGCCGCGTCTCGATGTTGAACTGCATGACCTCGCGGCGCAGATCGATATAGCGATATTTGAGGCGCGTTTCTTCGTTGGTCAGCGCCGTGTCCGATGGCAAGAACGGCGGCAGCTTGGACTCATTGAGAATGCGAATCTCATCGACGACCAGTTCCACTTCGCCGGTCGGGATGTTTTTGTTGACGGTGTCGGCGTCGCGCAGTTTCACCTTCCCAATCGCCGCAATGACGTACTCGTTGCGCAGTTCTTCGGCGCGGTCGTGCGCTTTGGGGTTGAGTTCGCGGTTAAACACGACTTGCGTAACCCCGGTGCGGTCGCGCAAATCGATGAAAATAATGTTTCCGAGGTCGCGCCGACGGTTTACCCAACCCATGAGCACAGCTTTTTCCCCGGCGTCGGAGGGCCGCAACGTTCCGCACATATCAGTGCGGCGTAAATCTCCTAAGAAATCGAGCAAGGTTTGTCCTTACAGTGAGAATGAAAAGATGAGCTGAACCAAGGATTATAAATGTTGCGCCGTGGAAGAGCAGCGCTTTAGCGCGGCGTAAAGGTGTTACAGAATAATTCGGCCTTCAGGCCCCGCGTGCAAAAGAATCAATCTCCGGAACGGATGGGCGAGAGGTTCAACCGGCCGGGCGGCGTCTTCTTAGGTGCGCCTTCCCCCCCGTACGCGAGGTCCGGGCCGTCGGAGTTGGACGCTTCTGCCAGAGCCGCCGCCAGCCCCCTATACGAGCGGCTGACTTCCGGTGCTTCCTGCAGAACCACGGGCGTGCCGTGGTCGATGCAGTGCGAGACCACATGGAAAGCATTGGGAACTTTCCACAGCACCTTGCAGTTCGTGGTCTGCTGCACATCGTCATCGCCGAAGCCGGGAATTTTTTTGTAGCGGTTCAGAACCAAGCGAACCCGGTCGCGTCCCGTTCCTTCTTCGAGGAAGCTGTGAATGCGGGCCGCGCAACAGAGCGACACCACATCCGTCTGCGCGACGATTAGCACCGCGTTGGATAGATCCGAGAGCAAGTGGGTAGTGGGATCCAGGCGGCTGGAAACGTCCACAATCACGAAGCGGTAATGATTCACCAGAAGATCGAAGAGCCGCGCCAGTTCCCCGGGCGTGGGTTCGGTGGGATAGGGCTGCTGCGGTCCAGCCAGCAGATGCAGTCCTTCCTTGGTCGTAGTCATGAGGCCGTCGAGCAGGGAAACGTCCAGGCGATGCAGGTTCTGCAGCGCATCCAGCACGCCGAACTGCGGCCGTAAATTCATATGAAGAGCAGCGTGGCCGATGGGGGCGAAGTCCAGCAGAACGACGTCACCGTGGCTCTTTTGCAGGGCCAGCGCGGTGTTCACCGCAGCCGTGGTGCAACCGGTCCCGCCTTTCGCGCTCAGAAACGTGAAAACGCGCGCTTTTCCGGAACCGCCGATGGCCCGGGTACGCGAAGAATTGAAGCGGTTCAACGCTTCCAGCAGAACTTCGTAGCCCGCCAAGCGATCTACATACTCGCTGGCGCCGTGGCGCATGGTGGCCACAATGTTCGCCGGTTGCGTCATCTCTCCATTGGCGAAGATGGCGATCTGTTGGGTGGTGGAGCGGATCAGTTCGATGGCGCGGATCGCCCGATGGGCATCGTGCGCGGGAATTTCCACGATGACAACTTCGGCACGCGACTCCTGTACCCGGCGGATGATCGTGTCCGTTGGACTGACGGGAAACCCGACGTTGCTGAAGACTTCATGCCCCAGCCGGGTCGCTCGCAAGCGCTCCTGCAGTAGGGCAAGGCGTTCCCGGTCTTCGGACAGCAGGGCTACTGCAATCCCATGCATGGCGCGGCTCTCGCTGATTTCTCTCGGTGTTTGCATGTTAGAAAGAGAGAGTACCCTCCGCCAAGTGACCTAGGTAATTGATCGAACATTTGCCGGGTCGTAATCTGCGCAACTGGGCGCAGTCACGGAACCGAACGACGAGTGGCTGGGATGATGTGGACACAGCTTAGAAAACGCCTTGAGACTCGCGCTACGTTACGGGCAATTGTAAGGCAGAACGGGCCTGATGAAAAGAACTTCCGTTTGCGCCGGGAAAAGGGCTGGAATAACAGGGCTTAGAGCCTTCGAGGCGCGCCCTCTCGTCTACACTAGCAAGCAAATGTCGCAGAAAGGCAAAGCAGAGCCGAACCGCACGAGTTCCGGCAAGGAAATCAGGCTATTTGGCAAGCTTTCGGATTGGGAGGCCTGGTTGGTGGAAAACTATCGAAGCTCGCCGGGAGTGTGGCTGCGGCTGGCGAAAAAGGGCTCGGGGCTGCAGTCCGTAACCTACGCCGAGGCCCTAGACGTTGCGCTCTGCCATGGATGGATTGATGGACAAAAGCTGGGAGAGAGCGAGCAGTGCTGGCTGCAAAGATTCTCGCCGCGGTCGGACCGCAGTATCTGGTCCCGCATCAACCGCGAGAAAGCTCAAGCGCTGATCGTGAGCGGTCGCATGAAACCTGCGGGTCACGCTGCTATCGAGGCGGCTAAGAAAAATGGGAATTGGGATGCAGCTTACGAATCCCCGAAAGCCGCGACGGTGCCGCCAGATTTTCAGGCGGCATTAGATGCGAACCCTCCAGCGCGAGAATTCTTTGATTCACTGGACCGCGCCAACCGGTACGCGGTCCTGTTTCGCATCCAGACCGCTAAAAAGCCGGAGACGCGAGTGCGGAAAATCCAGGAATTTATCCAGATGCTGAAGAGGCGGGAGAGACTTCACCAGCCGCGCCGCATCCGCAGATTGCCGAAGTAGTTAATTATGACCTATATCAAAATCATCGGCGCGGGACTGGCGGGAACGGAGGCCGCGTGGCAGTGCGCGCGCCGGGGTCTCGACGTCGAGTTGTTCGAGATGCGCCCGCTCCGCTCCACTCCCGCCCATCAGACGGCGGACTTCGCCGAGCTGGTGTGCTCCAATTCGCTTAAATCCGACAGCGAGAATACGGCTCCCTGGCTGCTCAAGGAGGAAATGCGGCGCGCCGGATCCCTGTTGCTGTCCATCGCTCGCCAGTGCGCCGTTCCTGCTGGACATGCGTTGGCCGTGGATCGCGTGACCTTCGCTGCCCGCGTCACCGAAGAAATCTCGCGCGAGCCCCGCATCCAAGTGCGCCGCGAGGAGGTCACGAAAATTGATGAGGCAGGTGAAATCACTGTCATTGCCACAGGTCCATTGACTTCCGACAGGTTAGCCGCTGAAATCGCGCGGCTCAGCGCATCGCAAGCGCTCGAATCTGAATCGGCGGTGGGTGCGCCGCACCTGTATTTCTACGATTCCATTAGCCCCATCGTAGAAGCCGACTCCATCGACATGTCCCGCGTGTATATGGCCGCTCGTTACGACAAGGGATCCGCCGACTACATCAACTGTCCGATGAACGAAGAGGAGTACGCCCGTTTCTAC
>JAICJP010000313.1 GCA_025928375.1 Candidatus Sulfotelmatobacter sp. | reverse complement strand
GTAGCCGCCCGCTTCTTCTCCATCTCGAATTCATAAAGCTTGGAGCGCAACATGCTCATTGCGCGTTCGCGGTTCTTGTGCTGCGAACGCTCGTTCTGGCAATTGGCCACGATCCCGGTCGCAATGTGAGTAATGCGCACCGCGGAGTCGGTAGTATTGACGTGCTGCCCGCCCTTGCCGCTGGAGCGGTACGTATCGGTGCGGATGTCCTCGGGCTTGATGACGATATCGATGTTGTCGTCAATCTCAGGGGAGACGTACACGCTGGCAAAAGACGTATGCCGCCGTTTCGCCTGATCGAAAGGCGAAATGCGCACCAGGCGGTGTACGCCGATTTCGCCCTGGAGGAGGCCAAAGGCATACTCGCCATTCACCGCAAACGTCGCTGACTTCAGGCCCGCCTCTTCGCCCGGCTGATAGTCATAGAGAATCGTTTCGAATCCCTGGCGCTCTGCCCACCGCAAATACATGCGCAGAAGCATGTCGGCCCAGTCCTGCGACTCGGTGCCGCCCGCGCCGGGATGAATGGTCATGATGGCATTGCGCGCATCGTTTTCACCCGAGAGCAGCGTCTCGGTTTCCAGTTTATCGAGTAGATCGCGCAGAGAGGCAATCTCCCGTTGCAGATCGGCATCAACATTCTCGCCTTCTTTGGCGAGGTCCAGGTATGCATGAATGTCATCGCTGCGGCGGCCCAGGTCAGCATCGGTAGCCAGCACGTGCTCCAGTCGCTTCTTCTCGCGCATGACCTGCTGCGAGCGCTGCGGATTGGACCACAGGTTCGGATCCGACGCCTGCTTGTCAATTTCGGCTAGCTGCGGACGGACCTTGTCCGCGTCAAAGATACTCCCGTAGGTCGTGGACTTTCTTGCTCAGCTTCTCGTATTCCTGTTCGATCTCTGCATTCATGAGGACGCTTCAGCCTTTTTGCGGATGTTCGGATGTACGAAGCGCGCCAGCAGCGCTCCTATCGAAATTATCGCACAGCCATACGCGAACCAATCTCCGTGACGCGTGTAGAAAGTAGTGACGAAAGTGAGGGCGTAAGGCGCTACCAGCGTGGCTCTCTGCTTCCGGGCAAGACGCGCGGCCACCCGACCAAATGGATCGATGGAGGCCGTAACACCGGTGTCCGTCGAGCTCAGAATCCAGCGCTCGTTCTCGACGGCCCGCATTCGAGTCTGGTTCAAATGTTGCGCGTACGCGCCGCTGTCGCCATACCACCCGTCATTCGAGATATTCACGAATACCTGCGCGCCGTTCCTCGCAAACTGGCGGACCTCGTCCGGGAAAATAGATTCGTAGCAGATGAACGTCCCCAACCTTTGGCCGGACGCATCCAGAGGACGTCGCGAATTCCCATGCTCAAATTGCCCGACCTCCCTGGTGAGTCCTCCGGCAAACGAAAAGATCCGGGGGAATGGCAAATATTCTCCGAACGGCACCAGATGCGTTTTGTCGTAGCGCGCCTGCCATTCGCCATTGGCACTGACCAGAACTGCCGAATTGAATAACGCACCCTCGGTGTTCACGGTGGCGGCGTTGCTGCCGATTGCTCCCGTCACCAGGGGCACGTCGGATTCGCGAGCCAGATCGCTGACCGCCTCGCGAAAATGCGGTTCATTGGTGAAGAACGGCGCGGGAGACTCTGGCCAGACGATCAGATCGATTTTTGATCGTGCATTCCGCACGGAGGTCAGGGTCAGCTTGCTGAGATCGCTAAGCGTCTGCTGGTAGTATCCCGGAGTCCAATCGGCAGATACGGGAATATTCTGCTGCACCAGGAGGGCGGCGCGATCCACCGTGGCTGGAGGAGGCTCGACCAGTCGTCCGGCCTGCAGAACGGCCGCTGCCGCAATACCCGCGATGAGCATCGTATTTCGTTTTTGCCGCGGGATCAGAAATGCGGCGGCGATCGCGATATTCACCAACAGGATCTCGAAGGACATTCCGTACACGCCGGTCCAGGAGGCGATGCGTGACAGCGCAATATTATCCACCTGCGCGATGCCCAGCAGGTTCCACGGAAATCCAGTGATGCGTGTCCGCGCGAGCTCTACTCCTACCCACAAGAATGGAGCCAGCACCAGTGCGGCCCGGTCATTCCGTCTCCGCGCCACCAACGCGACCAGGAGTCCGAACAATCCGTGGTACAGACCGAGATAACAGCAGAAAAGGAACAAAGCCAGCAGCGCTGCGGCCCCGTTCAGGCCCCCGTAATTGCGCATCGTGCCAAAAATCCAATAACACGTGCCGGCGTACCAGAGGATTCCGCAAACGTAAGCTAGAACAAATCCCTGCAATGGTGTCGCGGCCTGCAGGCGCGGGGAACCTTCGATTTCCAACTCCCCTGAAGCACGTGCGCGCAGCAGCGCGATGATCAGCGGCGTCAGCGCAAACCAGCACAGAATGTATACCCCGGGCAGAGGAAAAATCAGCACCTGCAGAACGGCCGAGAGCAATACGAGAACCCAGGCGCTGAAATGGATTTGCCGCACGAGGCAAGAATAGCAGTTCTTTAACCCGGTTCTCCGCTGCCAGTTCTCAGTCTCACTGCTGAGTACTCGCCAAGCTTGGAACGGACATAGCTGACAATTTCTGGCGTGACGTAGTCCGGGGGCGTGATGCGGAAGATTGGCTGACTGGCTACCGGCTTTAGCGATACAGCCTGCCACGCCGTGTCGGCCGCGTTGTGATGCAAGATCACTGCATCCGCGCGGTCGAGAAATTCTCGAGCAGAGTTCTTGAAGTCCGCGGTCGCGGGATCGAGCACGGTAAGGTACAAATCAGGACGCAGGAATTTCAGAACACTATTCGATTCGATAATCACGTTCCGCGCCGTTGCCAGGCGATGGCGCAAGGTGGGCATCGCTTCCGCCAGACGGCCCTGTTCCGTGCGTGCCCAGAAAACTTGCGCCGCTCCCGCGGCAAGAAAACGCGATGTATCGGTCTGGCCGCTGCGGTCCCGCTCTTCGCTGATTGCCCAGGAGTGGTCCCCCGTGGCACAGTCACACGCCTCTCCATTTGCCGAACAGATTCCGTGGCCATATTGCGTGATCTTCACCGCCGTCCACTGCAATTCGGCCAGCGCCGCAATCAGGCCCGCGACCACGCTGGTCTTGCCTACGTTGCGCGAGTGACCGCCAATCACGACCAGAGCCACAGCTAGTCCTTTTTCGCCAGGCGCGCCACCGTCGCCAGCTGTTTTAAATACTGGCGCAAGGGCTGCGCCGGCGTTCCCCAGAACGCAACCCCTTTCCCGCGCAAAATCTTGTGGGGGAGAACTCCACCTTGCCCCCCGAGCATCACTCCTTCGCCAATGCGGGCATGCTCGCCAATCCCGACCTGCCCGCCGAGTACCGCTCCATTCTCAATGACGATGCTGCCGGAAAGGCCCGTCTGGGCTGCGATGATGACGTCTTCACCAATCTGGCAATTGTGTCCGATGTGAACCAGGTTGTCGATCTTCGCTCCGCGCCGGATTCGGGTCTCATCGAGGGCGCCCCGATCGATGGTCGCATTCGCCCCAATCTCCACATCATCTTCAATGACCAGTCGTCCAACCTGCGGAAACTTCTCGTAATGGCCCGTCTTGCCATCCCGCACGTAACCGAAGCCATCGCTGCCCAGCACAGCCCCGGCATGCGCAATGACGCGATCCCCCAGCTTGGTTCCCGGGTAAATGGTGACGTTCGCATAAATCTGGCACTCGCTCCCAATTGTGACTCCAGTCCCCACAGCACTGCCAGCACCAATGTGGCTGTCCTGCCCGATCTGCGCGCGTTCCCCTATGACTGCGTGCGCTTCCACGCAAACACCAGCCGAGAGAACCGCGGACGCATGGACCACGGCGGACGCGTGCACCGTACCCGATCCGGGCTGGTGTAATGGGTCCCGAAGCAATCGCGCCGCCCGCGCAAACGCAAGTTTGGGATGAGCGGTGATAAGAAGAGCTTTGGAAGAAGATGCTGCTGCCGCGAAGTCCCGCGCAATCACCGCGCCGGCACGGCTCTGCAATGCGTGCCCCAGGTGCTTCTCGTCTTCGACGAAGACCAGATCAGCAGCCGACGCCGACTCAATGCTGGCTACTCCCGTGACGTGAAGGCTGGAATCGCCGATCAGGCGCATGCCCAGCGCTTCAGCAATGTGCTGAAGCGAGCATTTCATGTCCTCACTGTATAGCAGCGGGTTGCGAGAACGAAAGGGGAGGATCGAATAGGGCCGCTACGCTCTCAGGTGGTTTTGCCACTGCGGCAGCGGTGCTGCAAGTGGCGGCATTCTGGCACATCACGAAAGTTGCATCTGGAGCGTTCACCGCCTTGCAGCCTTTCGCGCTGGCAGTCGCGCCAGGCGTTAGCGTCCAGGTGCCAACCACCACGCCGTTACTCAATGTCCCGGTGGTGGTGGTCGTCCCGTTGGAAGTCCCCGTCAGTCCGTCCGGATTACTGGTAAGCGTCAGCACGCTGCCCGTGGTCGAAGAAGTTATCTTCAGGCTCAAGGTGCCGGTCACGTGCCCGGTGGAATCGGTAGTAAACGAGGCGTTGCCGGTTTCTGTTTGGCTGTTGAAATCCTTGGAAAAGCAGGTGTTGTCGTTGAAAAACCCAAATCCGTTGATCTTTAGCGGCCCGCTATTAGTGACGTTGAAGGAAACCACGAAATTCAGCAGGCTGGCTTGGCCTCCACTGGGATTGATGAGTTGGGCCTCCCAATTTCCCGTGGTGGACGTGTTGGTCACCGTCGATGGAGTGTTATTCGCACATCCGCACACCGCAAACTCCAGCGCCAGCAGGACCAGGAACGCAAGCCTTCTCATGAACCTTCCTTGGAACGGGATCTTTATGAGAATAGAGAGATGCGGGCAGAGGCGTCAATGGATGTAAGCCGCGCGAGAACTGCCGCTTCCGGCTTCGAGCCGCCGATCCGTCCCCTGCTACCGGGTTAGACCTTGCTCCAGAGCTCTGCTCTCGGGTCTTCCGGGTTCAACTTTGCCAATTCCCGCAGCAGTTCCTTGGTGCGTTCGTCGCGCGGCATGGGGACCGTGACCGTGATCTCGACGATTTCATCACCGCGCGCCCCTTCTCTTGTGGCTGACGGCACACCCTTCTCCCGCAGACGAAGCTTTTGACCCGACTGCGTTCCGGGCGGGATCTTCAGCAGCGCCCGGCCATCGATCGTCGGCACTTCGATCTTTCCTCCCAAAGCCGCTTCCGTGGCACTGACCGGAACCGTCAAAGAGATGTCGTCCCCCTCGCGGTGGAAGACGGGGTGGTCTCCCGTGCGAATAATCACAAAGAGATCGCCTGCCGTGCCCCCGTGGGCTCCAGCATTGCCTTTCCCCGGCAACCGTATGCGCTGGCCATCCCGCGTCCCTGCTTTGATTCGGACTTCGAGCGGTTCGGTCTTGGAGATCGTCCCTTCGCCATGGCAGGTGGGGCACATGGTCAAGTTCTTGCCAGTGCCATGGCACCGGGGACATTGCACGTTG
>JAICJP010000157.1 GCA_025928375.1 Candidatus Sulfotelmatobacter sp. | reverse complement strand
GGGCTCTTCGTTTAGCCTGCACGACCCGGCCGCGGACGCTTCGCTATTCGAAATCGTCGAAGACGTCGAAAAACGGATCATCACCGACATGCTCGAGCGCTGCAACTGGAACCAGACCGAAGCCGCGGAACGCTTCCGCGTACCTCTATCCACGCTGAATCAGAAAATTCGCCGGCTCAACATTGAGATTAAGAAGAAGGGCAGACTGTAAGCCAGTTCTCAGTTCTCAGTAGCCAGCCAATCTCCACGCATTAATCCCCTAAGTACTCCGATTGCTGACTACAGATAGGGGAGAGCTTTCTCTGTTATATTTCGTGGAAGCCCTGCGAAATCCCAGACACGACCACGCGGGACCGCCAACTGCATGCAACTGACCTCGCCCACGGACTTTGCCAAGGAGAAGGTGCAGTCAGTTCAGGAGTACATTTCTCTGGCAGCGGCGTCTGTCGCCAACCTGTTTAGCAAGCCCCTTTATGTGGCGGACATGGTGCAGCAGGCCGATTTCATCGGGGTCGGCTCGCTCCCCATTGTCGTCCTGACCGGCTTCTTCACGGGCGCGGTGCTGGCTCTGCAAACCTCCAACACTTTGCAGCGGTTTGGATCCATCACGCTGGTCGGACAACTGGTGTCCACTTCCATGGTGCGTGAGCTGGGGCCGGTACTGACCAGCCTAATGGTAGCGGGGCGGAATTCATCGGGCATGGCCAGCGAACTGGGTTCGATGGTGGTCACAGAGCAGATTGACGCCATGCGCGCGCTGGGGACCGATCCCATTAAGAAACTGGTCACGCCGCGGGTGGTCTCGTCCGTCTTCATGCTGTTTTTCCTGACTGTCCTCTCCGACCTGGTAGGACTGACCGGAGGCTTGATGGTGGCCAAGCTACTGCTATTCCTGGACGCGCGACAGTATTGGAGCAGCGCGTGGCAATCGCTGGTGTTTCAAGACGTTTTCATGGGATTGCTGAAACCAGTTTTTTTTGGGTTCATCATCTCGACGGTGGGCTGTTATTACGGAATCACGGCGCGCGGCGGCACCCAGGGCGTTGGCCGGGCCACGACGCAGGCCGTGGTGGCGTCCTCTGTGCTGATTTTGGTCACCGATTTCTTTCTGACGAAGCTGTTGATCTCGGTGTTCTCTTACAGGTAATTGCATGTCGCTATCGCTATCGCCTGCCGGGCACGCTGGCCCCTCTCCCGAGGGGCAGCCCAGTGCTGCGGTAATTTTTGAAGACGTGCACCTTTCGTTTGATCAAACGGAGGTGTTGTGCGGGGTTTCTTTCCAACTTCCGTTCGGTGAGACCAAGGCGTTATTTGGCGTGGCTGGAGCCGGCAAAAGCACGATCCTGAAACTGACGCTTGGATTACTGCCACCTGATTCAGGCCGTATCGTTGTTTTGGGCCATGACATTACCCAGATGACAGAACAGGAGCTATTTCCGTTGCGCTCGCATCTGGGCATGGTGTTCCAGGAGAGCGCGCTGTTTGACTCGCTTACGGTCCGGGAGAACGTTGCCTACCGATTTATGGAGGAACGAGGCATCTACGATGACGAGATCGATCAGCGCGTACGAGAAGCGTTGCGCTTCGTGGAACTGGAACACACGCTTGATCTATTTCCTTCGGAACTCTCCGGGGGAATGCGGCGCCGGGTTGCGATTGCCCGAGCGATCATCACTCGTCCAGAACTGCTGTTGTACGATTCGCCTACAGGAGGGCTGGATCCAGTCACCTCGAACACCATCATCGAATTAATCATGAAGCAGCGCGACGTGTACCGCACCAGTTCCCTGCTGGTAACGCACCGGCTGCAGGATGCGTTCACGCTAGCAACGCATGAGTTTGATCAAAAGACGAACCAACTGAAGTCCTTGCCGCGAGGACAATATTGCGAGATCCCGATGAGTTTCTTAATCCTGCGGGACGGGAAGGTCACGTTCGACGGCGACATTCACCAACTGGCCCACACCAAGGACGAATACATCCGGGAATATATCTCGTAGCTATTTCCCTGCCATGATTTTTTCGACGTCGTCAGCCTTCGAAGGGAGAGCGGCGCTCAGCTTGATCAGCTTCCCATCTTCGCCCACCAGAAAATCGTCTTCGATGCGGACGCCCAGGTTCTCTTCTGGGATGTAAATCCCGGGCTCGATGGTGAAGGTCATTCCTGGGGCCAACGGGAGCTTGTAGTCGCCGACGTCGTGGACGTCGAGCCCGATGTAATGACCGATTCCATGAGTGAAATATTGATCCAGGGGCTGCCCGTGAAGGTCCTTGCCGTGGGCTCTGATGTAGTCCTTTGCGATCCTGGTAAGGGACGCTTCGGAGTCGCCATACAAAACCGACTTGCCCAGCTGAAAGGCGTCGATGGCGGCCTGCTGTGCACCGAGCACGATGTCATAAATCTCGCGCTGGCGCGCAGTGAAGTGGCCGCTGACCGGGAGAGTGCGCGTGATGTCGGCGGCATACATGGAGCACTCTGCGGCGGCATCGATCACCACCACGTCACCCGGCTTCATCGTAGAAGTACTCTCGGAGTAGTGGAGGACGGTAGAGTTGTGCCCCGAACCGACGATGGAAGGATAGGCAGCGCGCTCGCAACCGCGTCTTTCCCATTCGTACTGCAGAAGCGCTGAAATCTGATACTCGGGCAGGTTCGGCTTAAGCGTCTTCATAGCGGCCGTGTGGGCAAGAACGGAAATGTCCACTGCTTTCTGCAAGAGGCTGATTTCACCGGCATCTTTGTGCAGGCGTAAGGCGGCGATAGAAGGCTTCACATCCTGGAAGGTTAAAAAAGCGGCGGTGCGCTTCAGAAATTCCAGAGGCTGGGAGATGGGCGAGGTTTCTCCAGGTTCGGGCAGTTCGGTGTAGACGATGGGTTGACCGCCGTCCATGAGCTTCGATAATTCCTGCGGAAGCTTGCTGATTTCCTCGACGCGATCGAAGCCGGTCAACTTCGCAGCCTGGGGATCATCGGCTCCCAGTTTGGGCCCGGTAAAGCGCTCCATGCGAAGATTGCGCGGAGGGAGAAAGAGTATTTCGATGTAAGGCCTGGCGGGATTTTTGTCGCCGGCTTCGACAGCAGGCGCGATCAGCAGTGCAGCACCCGGTTCCGTCCAGCCTGAAAGATAGTAGAAATCGTCGTCCTGGCGAAAGGAATAGAGCGATTCCACGGGTTCCAGGGAGCCAAAAAGGACGGCGATTCCGCCAACTTTCTTGCCCAGCGCTTCACGCCTAGTCTTATAGTCGGCATCCGGCTGTCGTTGCAGCGCAGAGGCAGTGGCGCAGAACAGCAGCAGGACAAAAATGCAAAGCCATCGCTTCGGCATCAATGCTCCATCAGAAGGACGTAAATTTTATTTGGAGGCTAGATTCTTTCCGGCCTCGATGAACGACTGGATGTTGGCCTTATCGATCAGATCGGAACCGGTATCGACGAACATGGGAATGGGCGCGTAACCATCTTTGGCCCAGTCCGCATCGAGCGACGGCGGCTTATGATGGTAGAGATTGTCGAGCATCTGCATGCCGACGAAAGCCATCGTGTAGGGCTTCTGGGCGATGGTGGCGGCGATGACACCTTTCTGGATCCAGTCGAGGGTCTCCTGATCGGTGTCCATGGCAATAACGACTTTGCCGCTCACCTTATAGCTGTTCAGAACCGAGGCGACTTCCTTGCCGGACTGCGCTTCCAGGCAAATGAAACCATCCACCTTGTCGCGCTCCTTGCCGACGATCTGTGTGGTGGTGTCGAAGGCAATGCGTGGATCGCCTTGGATGTCCACTACGCGAGTGATCTTGATATTGGGGGATTTTGCAAGCGCGTCTTTGTAGCCGCGTAAGCGATCCTGAAGATTGGGCTGATCCGGCATGGTGAACACCACGACGTTCCCCTTGCCCTTCAATTCTTGAGCGAGGCGTTGCCCGCCGGTGAACCCAGCCTGGTAATTGTTGGTTCCGATGAAGAACAGGCGTTTGCTGGAAGGAGCGTCGGAATCGATGGTAATGACCGGGACGGAGGCGGCGATGGCTTTGTCGATGCTGTCTTTCAGCACCGACGCATCGGCCACACTCAGCAGGATCCCCGTCGCCTTCTTCTGCACTGCCTGCTCGAGGGCGTCGCGCTCAGCTTTAGGATCGTAGCTTTGGGGACCAGTAAAGTCGAAGCGAATTCCCTTGAACTCGGCCGCGGCATGGGAAAACCCGGTTCCAGCAGTCTTCCAGTAAGGCAACTGAATGTTCGATGAGACAAAGACGAAATATTCATCCGAATTGTGTGCACTGCCGCAACTGAGGAGAAAGAACGAGATCAGGATGAGAGCAGACAAGCGGAGCGTTCCATGCGAGCGTAGCATCGCATCCTCCTTTCGAAAACTCTCAAGCAACTGGGACGAGAATTTTCGGCGAGTGGATTGTAACTGAGCGGTCAAGGGAAGACCAGAAATCAGCGCAGGGCGTGGTCGAGCAAACCAGAAATGACCGCGGATTCGACCTCGCCGGAGCGGTTGTAGAGTACGGCGCCGGAGCGATCTAAAACCATCACGTGCGGAATGCGGCCTTGAAAATATTGTTTCTTCAGGTTTCTCTGCGCGGACGAGAGGTAGCCATCGATATCAATAATGACGAACTGAACCTGCCCTTGGTATTTGGCATACAGGTCAACGGTCCGCCGAGCCTGGCGCTTGGAGTTGAAGCAAGCCTCGCCGTACATGATGACGTAGGAAGGCTTACCCGCAACGATGCCCGACTCCATGTGGTCGCCGGTGATCAAAGGACCATCCTGGCTGTCGCTGTTGAAGTCGAGGTGGGGATTCAGCTTCAGCTTTTCGCCGGCGAAACTCGGGAGCGTTGCGGCCAACAAAACAGCGAATGCGAGCAGCGGGAACTTCATCGAACCCTCCCTTTGCCGAGCGTGGCGCACAGGGGATATGACAAGTTCGGACGAAAAAAGTTACATCCTAAACTCCTACTGGGAAAGGCTTGGTATGCGCTGTGGCGGACAGCGAGGATCGGCCAAACCGTCCCTGGAGCAGCGACATCAAACCCGTGCACCAGTATCCCAGAACGAACAGCAAGAGGAACGGCACGGTGATGTAATTCTCATTCTCCACAGCGTAATAAATTGTAGAAGCGAAATAGGCGCCAATCAGCAACTCGACCCAGGGGACCCATCCCAGGCGCTTGCGGTACTTGGTGGCGCCAATTTTATCCTGCCTGGAAATTACGCGATATTTCGGCGTGCGTGCAAACGCGCTCTGTTTTCCGATAAGAGCCTCGATGACGGCTTTCGTATTGGTGATGGTCAGGCCTATTCCGAGCGCCATCAGGAAGGGCAAGTACAGCAGGGCCCGCGGCCAGCTGCGCGGAAATAACTCGCGCTGGGAGACGAGATAAAAACTGGAGATCGAGAATGTGGAAGCCAGAAACAAGGGCAGGTCGATGTAGAGCATTTGGAACCAGCCCTGGTAGAAGCGGATGATCATAGCGGGGAGCAACAAGACCGAGAGCATGATCATCAGGGGATAGCTGATATTCGCGGTCAGGTGATACCAAGCTTCGATCTTGGTGTGCAAGGGGGCATCGCTTCGCAAGACGCGGGGCAATATCTTCTTGCCGGTCTGGATCAGTCCCTTGGCCCATCGCGCCTGCTGGGTCTTGAATGCGGTCATTTCCACGGGCAGTTCGGCGGGACACTCCACATCCTGCAGGTAAATGAACTTCCACCCTTTGAGTTGGGCGCGATAGGAAAGGTCGGTGTCTTCGGTCAGGGTGTCATGCTGCCAGCCGCCCGCTTCCTCGATGGCGGTTCGCCGCCACATTCCGGCGGTGCCATTGAAATTGAAGAAAAGCCCGGTTCGCGCGCGGCCGGAGTGCTCCAGAACAAAGTGTCCGTCGAGCAGGATGGCCTCGACTTCGGTTAGGAAGGAATAATGCCGGTTGAGGTGAGTCCATCGAGTCTGCACCATTCCGATCTTGGGGTCGGTAAAGTGGTGAATGGTACGCATCAGAAAATCTTCGGGAGGGGTGAAGTCGGCGTCGAAGATGGCGACGAATTCCCCTTTAGCGGATTGCAGTCCTTCGGCGAGCGCGCCTGCTTTGAAGCCGTGGCGATTGGTCCGGTGGTGGTAGGAAATCGGATTGCCCAGTGCTGCGTAGCGTTCCACTAACGCACGAGCTACTTGGACGGTCTCATCGGTGGAGTCGTCGAGCAGCTGGATGTCGAGCTTTTCACGGGGATAATTCAGGCGGCAGACGGACTCCAGCAAACGCTCGACCACATATTGCTCATTGAAGATGGGCAATTGTACGGTTACGCGCGGGAAGTCCTGGAAGTGAGACGCAGGTTCCACGGTGGCGTTCTTGCGGTGCTTGTAATACAGATACACGAGGATGTAGCGGTGCACACCGTAGCCCGCCAGCAGGATCAGAACGATGAAATATGGGATCAGCAGTGCCAGATCGAAGCCGTTGACGTGATACAGGCCGCGGAACGTGGTGTCGAGAAAGTGCTGGCGAATGTAGGGCTCAATCCCCCTCGGTCCAGCGGAAGCGGCGATCGTTGCTGTGAGATTAGAGATCAAGAGATTTAGAGCGGCCGCGTGGGCGCTCGAGCGGCCCCGCGGAAAGGTACCATTTTACCCAATTCAGGCCGTTGTGCCTTCCCCGGTGGTTGCCGCGAGTACTTCGATCAGCTACAAATGGACCAGCGATGCGGAATACTACCGAAGAACATAGAAAGGGTCACCACAAGGGACACGGGGAAGCACAGAGGAAGATTCCCATCGCACCGGAGGCAGGAACGCTGGCAGCCAGATGGATGCGCATTCGCGCCTCGCTACCGTGGGTCGTAAGCATTGCCTTCGTGCTCCGCATCTGCTGGATCTTGATCGGCCATACGTACCGCTTCAAAACCACGGACGACAACTTTAGCTTTGGCTGGGAGATGGGTCGAATCGCAGCCTCGATTGCGGCGGGCCACGGATTCAGCAATCCTTTCGGGCCGCAGACCGGGCCAACAGCGTGGGAACCGCCATTGTATCCCTATCTGGTTGCGGGAGTGTTTCAGCTGTTTGGAACTTATTCGACCGCAGCGGCTTTCGTGATGCTCAGCGTGAATAGCCTATTCTCGGCACTGACATGCATTCCGATTTTTCTAATCGCACGGCGGATCTTCTCGGAGAAAGTTGCGGTGGGCTCGGCTTGGGCATGGGCCTTGCTGCCCAACGTGATGTTCTGGTGTACGCGGGCCATTTGGGAAACGAGCCTCGCGGCCCTGCTCATGGCGACCATCTTTTGGTTGACTCTGACGATGGAAGACCGGGACGGCTGGGCACCATGGCTGCAATTCGGCTCGCTCTGGGGGATCGCGGCGCTGAGCAGCACGTCGTTGCTCTCTTTTCTCCCGGCATCCGGCTTGTGGGCCTGGTACCGTCGCGCAAAAGGCGGCAAGGGATCGATCTCCGGCGTGGTGCTCGCTTCTTTCGTGTTCTGCGCGTGTGTATCTCCGTGGCTGGTTCGAAATTACCGGACGTTTGGGCACTTCATCTTCATACGCGACAACTTTGGAGCCGAGCTTCGACTAGGAAACGGCCGCGGCGCGGATGGGACGTGGATGGAATATCTGCATCCCACCCAGGAGGTGTATGCCATGAGGCAGTACCAGCAGATGGGGGAACTCGCGTACATCAAAATGCGGAAACAGCAGGCAATGGACTACATCAAAGCGGATTACGCCAGGTTTTTCGGCCTATGTGCGAAGCGGTTCGTCTATTTCTGGGCCGGACCGCCAAAAGCCACGCAGCCGCCATGGCTGAATGACCTGAAAAATTCCCTGTTTCTGGCTTCTTCGGTGTTGAGCTTCTGGGGGTTAATACGCGCGTTGCGCTTGCGCAAATCTGGCGCGTGGCTACTGTTCTGGCTTATGGCTCTGTATCCGGCGATCTACTACGTGGTCTTTCCCACCCAGCGTTACCGGGTTCCAATCGAACCGGTTATGGCAATCCTGTGCGTCTTCATTATCACCGAAGCGCAGTGGCGGGCTAAGGCTTATTCTCCAAATCGATCTTGAGCACGTGAATTTGCTTCAGCTTGGGATCAAGCACGCCATTGATCACTACGCGACGTCCTTCAAAGCCGTGCACTAGATCGGCGCGATCCAGGCGAAACACGTCTTTCTTGGTCGACAGCACCAGGTACCCGCCGAGGTGCTCAATGCAAAATACCGAGCAGGTATTCGAGGTGCCGCCCATGGACTTCGACTTGAGCATTTCCTGGTGAGAACGGGTCAGCGAATGAACGTTCAAGGCACACTGGCTGTCGGAAATTTCTCCATGAAAGGTCTGTGCTGCATGCGCTTGCCCGATGGCTGAGAGCGCCAGCAGTGATGCCGCGCAGAATGTCTTTATAAAGTTCATTATGTTTCCTTTTCATTACGGTAACACGGTGAATTTCATGTGCATGCCTTCGTGCTCTTCGCTGCAGATGACAGTGCAGACCACGACGTATTCACCCGGTTCGGCGGGTGCGGTCAAAATAAATTCCTGCTTGCCGGGCT
Organism: Candidatus Sulfotelmatobacter sp.; assembly: GCA_025928375.1. GTDB lineage: Bacteria > Acidobacteriota > Terriglobia > Terriglobales > Acidobacteriaceae > Sulfotelmatobacter. The sequence continues at coordinate 1,149 of JAICJP010000157.1, read as the reverse complement.
TGAACAGGAGATCCCAGCCCTCGACGCGAGTCCGGTCCTTGGCGCGCAGCAAAGAAAAGCCGTGAATGGAACCATCGCGATTCCACGATTTGCCGCGGTTCGCCGTCACGCGGAGTAGAACCTGCTCACCTGCTTTGACGGTGATCTCCGGAGTACGCAATCCGGCGATCTTGTAGCGGCTGTCGCGATCGGCCGTGAGCTCAATGACGTGAGACGGAACCTGCGCCCATAACTTGCCCACAAGCAGGGCGCCAGCCAGTAGCCTTACGAGCAGGCGAATAGCGACTCTGTTTCCTGATATAGGCAAAACGAGGTCCCCTCGCGATCATTGCGTCATGTAGAACAAAATCAAGCGGCGATCCTCGGCCGTGATGGTCGCGCGTACGCGCATATGGCGGAGAACGGTGGCCATCATGCGGGGTGGAAACTTCTGCGGCGCGGCATGACACCGGCCACAATTGGCGTGAAAGCGACGCTCGCCTTCCACCCGCATGTCGCCGGCGCTGCTGGACTGCACCACCGGCGTGCGGGGAACCTCTTTCTTTCCTTCCGGCACTCCCCCAAACAGCGATGAGCCGAGGGCAGCGGTAAAGAGCACGGGCGCCAGCCAGTTCTTCGGATGCAGGCGCGTGCTCATTGCGCCTCCGAAGCAGTGGCGACATGGCCCAGCGGAAGTAGAAAGCGGTAGGCCAGGCCAAAGCTCCACTGGTTGAAATTGCCTGCTTGGGTGAATTGCCGGCCATAGCTGAAAATGCCCTTCATGCCGTCGCGCAGGAAGTAGTTGACTCCGAAATCGGCTTCCCGTGTATTGACGCCGGGAAGGTCGTAATCCGCTTCGCCATCGGGACCAATCGCACCTACAAAGAACTGCTGGGCACGTACGACAACCTCGGTGCGTCGCAGGGGCTTTTGCCAGAAGCGGACTTGGCTGAGCCGGTACGCGCCCTCGATCCAATATCCGCTGCCCTCGAAGGAACGCGCGAACTCCGAACGCAGGTTCAGCGGCAGCTTCGGCGGCTGCCATCCCATGTGGAAGCCGAAAGCGTTGCGGCGAGCATCTTGCAGAGTACGCTGCCAGGAAGCGCCGGCCTCAAGCCTAGGCCCGGGGAAAAAGAATCCCATGCGGCTGCCGACATGGCGCTCCGAATC
>JAICJP010000184.1 GCA_025928375.1 Candidatus Sulfotelmatobacter sp. | reverse complement strand
ATCTCACAGCGGCGTTGTACCTCGAGATCGCCAATCATGATCCGCGGAATCCCAACTGGCCCGACCGCGACCGAATTGTCTGGTCCACCGGGCATAAGGCCCCCAGCCTCTACCTGGGTCTGGCCTTCGCCGGATTCGGTCCTATCGATGACGTGGTCACGCTCCGCAAGCTCAGTTCTCCCTTTCAGGGGCATCCGCACTGGCTCAAACTGCCGGGCGTGGAAGTCTCAACGGGATCTCTCGGTCAGGGATTAAGCATCGCGGTCGGTATGGCCTTGGCTGCGCGGCTCGACGACAAGAAACACAAGATCTTTTGCATCATGGGGGATGGCGAGCAGCAGGAAGGACAAGTCTGGGAGGCCGCCATGGAAGCTGGCCACTACCAATTGGACAACCTGATCGCCATCATCGACTGCAATCGCCTGCAGATTGATGGAGCAGTGAAAGACGTCATGGCTGTTGAGCCATTGGCCGCGAAATATGCAAGTTTCGGCTGGGACGTGATGCGCATCAATGGCCACAACATGGACCAGATCCTAGACTCGCTGCAGCAGGCCAGAAACGTTCGCGGGCGCCCGGTCATGATTCTCGCCGACACCGTGAAAGGCAAGGGCGTCACCTTTATGGAGGATCAGGCGGGCTGGCACGGCAAAGCGCCCAACCACGACGAGTTGATGAAAGGGCTCGCCGAACTGGGATTGTCTGACAAGATTCCGGTACCAGCGTTGCTGGAGAAGGCGAACGCCTATCAAAAGGAAGTCGATCGCAATCTGGCCGCTAAAATGCCGAAGTTCAGCCGGGACTTCTGGTGGAATGCGGGCGAGCAAATGAAGGTGAAAATGGAGCCGACCCGCAAGGGTTTCGGCCAGTCTCTCGCCGCCAATGGAGACGACGAGCGCATCGTTTGTCTCGGCTTGGATATTTCTGGTTCCATCACCATCAGCGATTTTTACGCCGGCAAGCCGCAACGCAAGAAGCGCTGGATCAGTATGGGCATCGCGGAACAGTCCGCGACTTCAGCCGCTGCTGGATTGGCGCGGGAAGGGAAGTTGCCGGTCCTCGGTACCTACGCGACCTTTGCTGCCGCTCGCAACCTCGACCAGATTCGCACGTCCGTCTGCTACGGAAATTTCAATGTGATGATCGCCGGCGCCCACGGCGGAGTCTCGGTCGGACCCGACGGCGCGACCCATCAGGCCCTGGAAGATTTATTTGCCATGCAAGGCCTTCCTAATATGTCCGTTGTCGTGCCCTGCGACGTCGTTGAGACCCGCAAAGCTACGGACTATCTGCTCCTTCAGCATCAGGGCCCGAAGTACATACGCTTCGCCCGCGAGGCCACGCCCATCGTCACCGACGAGAAGACGCCCTTTGTATTCGGGAAGGCGAATGTCATACGGTTGCGGACTGAAAACGCCAATTTCCACGAGGCCTTCCAGACGGTACTCGCCAGTTCCTACAAGAATGAGGACGAAGACCTCAGCATCATTGCATGCGGCCCGATGGTCCCGGAGGCCATGCGCGCAGCCTATATCTTGAAAAAAGAATTCGGCTACGAGACGCGTGTTTTGAATGTGCACACGCTCAAACCGATCGATGCCAAAGCGCTGGTACGGGCAGCACGCGACACTGGAGTGGTCGTCACGGCCGAAGAGCACCAGATTGGGGCACTGGCCTGGCGTGTCAGCGGCATTTTAACCGAGAGTACGGAACTCTACGGCCTACCCATAATCACTGGCGCCATCGGGGTCAAAGACCGCTTCGGAGACTCGGGTGCGCCCTGGGAACTCATCAAAGAATTCGAAGTCAGCGCCGAACACATCGCGCACAAGGCCATTGAGTTGATCGCCATCAAGAAGAAAATGCCCGAGCGCCGTCGCCACGCCGAACTAGCACCCGCGCTCTAGGTCAAGGCACATTACTCCAGTCATAACGCGGGTGTTCCAGAGGTCACAATCGCGCCTTTAGCCCACAATCTATAATGCGGCAGGAAACACGTAGGGACAGTCCCTTGGCCTGTCCCGCCAGGCGAATCGAGCGTCCGGGCAAAGCATTAGAGCCGTAGCGCAGGCATCGCCCCAGCGTAAAATCCGCATCTTATGAGCCAATTGACACTCAGGTAGCCCTGCTTAAGAATTGAATTATCCCTAGTGCAATTCATTCGTTCCGCTTCCCAAAGGAGGAAGTTATGGCCGACGAAGGCGAACACATCCAGATGGAATCCCAGTCCAATGCGGGCAAATGGATTCTGCTGATATTGGCGATCGTAGTCGTGGGTGCATTCGGCTACTCCACCTATCTGACCCATACTTCCATCCAGCATCTGAACCAGGACCTCGCCGCCAGCCAGGCGCAGGTCAAGGAACTGCAGAACCGCATGCAGACGGCCGAGGGACAGGAGGAAACTCTGGCCCGCCAGGCTGGCATGACCAAGAAAGAACTGGCGCAGCGCACGGCCCAGTTATTGGCAGAACAGAAAGCCTCGGCCGCCCGCTTAGAGAAACAGCAGCAGGAATCGATCCAGGCAGTCTCCGGCGACATCGCGGGCGTGAGGACCGACGTCGGCGGCGTTAAGACGGATGTCGCTTCCACCAAGGCCGATCTGGAAGCTACCAAAGCCAAGTTGCAGGGTGCCGTCGGAGACCTGGGAATGCAGAGTGGCCTTATCGCCAACACTCGCTCGGATCTCGAAGTCCTCAAGCACAAAGGTGACCGCAACTACTACGAGTTCACTCTGCTCAAGGGAGCGAAGCCGCAACCGGTTTCCACGGTCAGCTTGCAGCTCAGGAAGACTGATGCCAAAAAGGGCAAGTTCACTTTGAACGTAACCTCCGACGACAAGACCATCGAAAAGAAAGATCGCAATGTCTCCGAGCCCATTCAGTTCTACTCGGGCCGTGATCACATGCTTTTCGAACTCGTCATCTGGACGGTGGAAAAGAACAAAGCTACGGGATACCTGAGCACTCCCAAGAACGCCCCCGTGCCGGTCACTGCCGGAGTTACAGGTAGCGGCAATTGAGTGGAGTACTTTTCCCGGGCAGTCACGTTCTCCTGCAGATCGTAGTTCGCACCGGGATCATTTACCTGTTGGTCCTGATCGGTGTTCGTTTAAGCGGCAAGCGTGAGGTCGGACAAATGACCCCGTTCGACCTTACCTTGCTCCTCCTGCTCTCCAACTCCGTACAAAATGCGATGACCGGGCCCGATACCTCGCTGGCGGGCGGCGCCATTGCGGCTTGCACCCTGCTCGTCCTCAACTACTTTGTTGCCGAGCTTTCCGGGACCAACCGCCGTTTCCGACGTTTGATCCAGGGTCAGCCCACTTTGCTCATCCACGACGGCAAGACCATCGAGACGCATATGGCGAAGGAACACGTAAGCGTGGATGAGCTGCAGCGCGCTCTGCGCGAGCACGGAATCAACGCCATCGATCAGACCGCGCTTGCCGTGCTCGAAGTGGATGGATCCATTTCCTGTCTCAAGTATGACGAGATCAAGCAGGATGCCGGCACGCACCTGGCGCGGCGCAGGTTCATTCAGAAGAAGCAGTAAGCTCAGGCGTCGCGCGCGATTCGCATCAGCGTCGGCAAGAGATGCCCAAAGCCCGATTGGCTGCCCGGACTCCCAAACTCAAAATAGATCTTTCGGTAGAGTTCGTACAGTTCACGATATGCGGACTCGGCCTTAGGCTGCGGTTCATAAACTGTATGTGACGGACATACATGCTGCTGGGCCTCGTCAATCGACGAGAAAACTCCCGTCGCCATGAATGCGAAGATGGCAGAGCCCAAGCCCGTTACCTTGCTGCTCGGCACCAGCACTGGCCGTCCTAACACGTTGGCATAGACCTGGTTCAACACCGGATTATTTTGCGGTATGCCGCCGCCGTTGATTACACGTTTAGTAGGCGCTCCATGTTCGCTCATGCGGTCGAGAATGACACGAGTGTGGAATGCAGTTCCTTCAATGGCCGCGAACAGTTCGTCCTGCGCCGTGTGTTGCAAGTTCCAGCCCAAAGTCATGCCGCCGAGATTCGGGTTTACCAGCACCGTACGGTCGCCATTGTCCCACGTCATTCTCAGCAGCCCGGTTTGACCCGCATGGTAGTTCTCTAGCCCTTTGCTGAGAGCTTCGACCGTAGTATTGGCGCGTCGAGCAATCGCGCTGAAGATGTCTCCCGTCGCCGAGAGTCCCGCTTCAATGCCCGTGAACTCTGGATGCACACTGCCCGGAACAACTCCGCACACGCCGGGAACCAACTGGGCCTTTGGAGCATACGCAATGATGCAGGTCGACGTTCCCACGACGTTCACCACGTCCCCCTCCTTCGCGCCCGCTCCAATCGCGTCCCAGTGGGCATCGAAGGCTCCGACCGGAATTGGAATCCCTGCACGCAATCCTAGTTTCTGCGCCCATTCAGAGGATAAAGTTCCGGCGATCTTGTCAGAGGTGGCGTACTCTCCGTCCAATTTCCCGCGCACCCCACTGAGCAAGGGATCTACTTGCGCCAGGAAGCTCTCCGGTGGCAAGCCCCCGAGTGCCGGATTCCACATCCATTTGTGCCCCATCGCGCACACGCTTCGCTTCGCTTGTGCCGGTTTTTTAATTCCGCAGAGCGTCGCCGCAACCATGTCACAGTGCTCGAACGCGCTGGCGAACCTCTCGCGCTTCTCCGGATTGTGACGCAGCCAGTGCAGCAGCTTGGAAAATCCCCACTCTGACGAATAAACCCCGCCGCACCATTCAATGGCTTCCAGCTTTTCGCGATGCGCCAGTTCCGTGATCTCCGCCGCTTCCTTCTTGGCCCGGTGGTCGCACCACAGGTAATACTCGTTCAGTGGCCGCATCTGATCGTCGACCGGGACAACGCTGGAGCCGGTAGTATCCAGTGCAATAGACTGTACCTGGTCACCCGAAATGCCCGCGGCGGTCACAGCTTTGCGCGTCGCGTCCGCCAGCGCTCGCATGTGATCTTCGTGGGACTGTGTCGCGAACTCAGGATCTTCGCGCTTGCGGTGCAGGGGATACTCGGAAATCGCGGACGCCAGTATCCCTCGCTCGCTGTCCACGATAGAGACCCGCACGCTGAGCGTGCCGAAATCCACTCCTGCCACAATCGCCATGGCTTAGTGCCTCGTGCCCGCCGGTAGTCTATTGCCGCGCGAATGGATCATTTCTTCACCTGCCCGTAATAAGCGTTCTGACCGTGCTTGCGCAGGAAGTGCTTGTCGTGCAATTCGCGCATGAGCGGTTGGCTCTCGGCGTTAATCACCAGGGTGTGATACGCCATGCGCGCTACGTATTCCAAAGTCACCGCATTATGGGCAGCTTCGCCCGGACTCGGTCCCCAGCAGAACGGAGCATGTCCAGCCACCAGCACGGCCGGAATCCGATCCGGATCGAGGGTGCGAAAACGTTCACAAATAGCAACCCCGGTTTCGCGCTCGTACTCGCTCTTGATCTGCGACGAGCTCAGCCGGGCGGTCACCGGCACCTCGCCGTGGAAGTAGTCCGCATGGGTCGTCCCAAAGCAGGAAATCGGCTTCTCCGCCTGAGCCCAGGCCGTCGCGTATTCGGAGTGCGTGTGGGCCACCCCGCCGATGTGCGGAAAATTTCGGTACAGTTCCAGATGAGTCGGCAGATCCGAAGATGGCCGAAGCTTCTCCTCGACGATGTTTCCATCCAGATCGGAAATGACCATGTGCTCGGGCGTCAGCTCGTCATAGGGAACTCCACTTGGCTTAATGGCAACCCGTCCACTCTCCCGGTCTATTCCGCTGGCATTGCCGAACGTATAGAGGACGAGTCCCCGCCGCACTAGTTCGAGATTTGCTTCGAGTACTTCCTTCCGTAGTTTCTCCAGGATCATGCGGCTGGATTTTCTCCCAAGCGGATGAGATAAACGCTGGCTTTCTGGCGAACTGTCATTACATCGAAGCAGCCATTGTTTGTCAAAGCGAGCACGTGCGCAGGAAATTCCTCTGTGGTCCTCTGTGCCCCTGTGATGACAATAGTCGCCGCGCTTCGTGCGTCAGTTCTCGACGCAGCCTTCCCGAGCAACGTTGTATACACTAGTTCGAAATACCGGCTCGCAAAGCTGAAACCGTGGCCAACACAACTTATGATGTGGTGATTGTGGGCGCCGGAATTGTAGGCGCGGCGTGCGCGGACGAGTTCGCCCGCCGCGGCCTGCGAGTTGCCGTCGTCGATCGTGACGTCGTCGGCAGCGGCGCCACCGCCGCCGGAATGGGCCATATCGTAGTCATGGATGACTCCGAGGCGCAGTTCGCGTTGACCCGGTACTCTCAGCAACTCTGGCAGGCTCTCCGGAACGAATTGCCCGCGGAGGTCGAATATGACCAATGCGGCACGATCTGGGTCGCAGCGGATGAAGAAGAGATGGCCGAGGTAAGGCGCAAGCACGATTTCTACGCAGATCGTGGAGTTCCCACCGAGATCCTGGATGCGAAGCGCCTGAAGCAGAGCGAGCCGAATCTTCGCGACGGATTGCAGGGCGGCCTGCTTGTACCTGAGGACGCAGTCCTCTATCCCCCGTGTGCCGCCCGCTTTCTTATGCAGCGCGCACAACAGCGTGGCGCCGAGCTTGTGTTGGGAGCTTCCCTCTCAGCTCTCGGCAAAGGTCGCGTGCTGCTCAGTGATGGCCTTCAACTCACGGCAGAAATCATCGTCAATGCGGCTGGAGCCTGGTCGGCAGAACTCACCCCTGGAATCGACGTGAAGAAGCGCAAAGGGCACCTTGTGATCACCGATCGCTATCCCGCTTTTCTTCGGCATCAGCTGGTCGAGTTGGGATATCTAAAGAGCGCGCATTCCGTCGCCAGCGATTCCGTCGCCTTCAACGTGCAACCTCGCCGCACCGGACAGATCCTGATCGGTTCGTCGCGGCAGTTCGGAGCCGAGCACAAGGAAGTAGACCAGCAAATGATCGTCCGCATGCTGCAACGCGCCCAGGAATACATGCCAGCCCTTGGCCAGCTCTCCGCGATTCGCATCTGGACAGGCTTTCGCGCCGCGACGCCCGACAAGTTGCCACTCATCGGACCGTGGCCCGGTGACCCATCCCTGTTCCTCGCCACCGGACACGAAGGCTTGGGAATCACCACGTCATTGGCAACCGCCAGAATTCTGGTGGATCAAATCACAGGAGCAAACCCTGAGATTCCCATCGAGCCCTATCTGCCGTCCCGCGCCAGCAAGGAGCACGCGCATGCCTGACCAGGTTTCATTGAAGGTGAATGGTGCATCAATCTCGGTCCCTTCAGGTACGACCGTTGCCGTCGCCATGGCTCTCGCGGGTCAGCTGTGCAGAACGTCTGTCACCGGGGAACCCCGCGGGCCCTTGTGCGGGATGGGCATCTGCTTCGAATGCCGGGTGACGATTAACGGAATACCGCATTGCCGAAGTTGTCAGAGCCCGTGCGAGCCGGGAATGGAAGTGGCGTCGGAGACTTAGAATGCCGCAAAGCTTTGACATTCTCATTATCGGTGGAGGGCCCGCAGGAATTGCGGCCGCGGTTCGCGCGGCAGAATCAGGCGCCGAGACCGGGATTGTGGATGATAACGCGACCTTGGGTGGCCAGATTTGGAGGCGCGCAAGCATGGAAAGCGCGGCAGAGCAGCCTGCTGAATGGCACGAGCGCCTGCAAAAAGCGAATGTCTCCGTCCTCTGCGGAACGCGTGTTTTCGATGAGCCCGCGCCCGGCTTGCTTCTCGCCGAGCGGGACAACGATATGCTGCAACTGGCCTATCGAAAACTCGTGCTGGCCACGGGCGCGCGCGAACGATTCCTGCCGTTTCCCGGATGGACTTTGCCCAACGTGATGGGAGCGGGCGGGTTGCAGGCCATGGTCAAAGCTGGCCTACCCATTTGGGGCAAGCGTGTGATCGTCGCTGGAACCGGCCCTCTGCTGCTCGCCGTCGCAGCCTACCTGCGCAGTCATCAAGCTGAGATCCCCATCATCTGTGAACAGGCCCCCTGGAGCAAACTCGCGCGCTTCGGCCTGACACTGCTCACCGATAGGCAGAAAGCTGCTCAGGCGCGGCAACTCAAGCGGGACCTCGCTGGCGTTCCCTTTTCCGCCAATGCCTGGCCCGTCGCTGCGCATGGGCAGAGCGCAGTTGAAAGCGTAACCATCATGCGCAACGGAAAATCAGAAGAAATTGCCTGCGACTATCTGGCCTGCGGATTTCATCTGGTGCCCAACACAGAATTAGCCGCACTCCTTGGTTGTCAGATGCACGCCGGATTTGTGTACGTCGATGACCTGCAGCGTACGATCCTGCCCAATGTATTTTGTGCCGGAGAGCCAACCAGCATCGGTGGAGTAGAGTTGTCTCTCATCGAGGGGCAGATCGCCGGTCTTGCGGCCTCCGATCGCGTGCCCGAAGCTCAGCGACTCTTCACCCAGCGAGAGAAATGGCGATGCTTCGCGCGCCGTCTGGAACGCACATTCTCTCTGCGAGCTGAACTGCGGGGCTTGGCCTCGCCGGATACCATAGTTTGCCGGTGCGAAGACGTTCCGCACTCCCGGCTTCGGGAGCATAGCGGTTGGCGCGCGGCGAAGCTGCACACCCGCTGCGGCATGGGCCCGTGCCAAGGCAGAATCTGCGGGCCTGCCACTGACTTTT
>JAICJP010000400.1 GCA_025928375.1 Candidatus Sulfotelmatobacter sp. | reverse complement strand
CGCCCATGCCGGTGTACGCAGCTTCCTTCCTCTTCATCGTGCTTGCATCGGTTGGCCTGCCGCTACTAAACGGATTCGTGGGCGAATTCCTGGTGTTGTCCGGCGCTTTCCAGGCGAAGCCGCTTTACGGAATTTTGGCGGCTACGGGAGTGATCTGGAGCGCCTGCTACCTGTTGTGGATGTTCCAGCGTGTGTTCTACGGCAAAGTGACTCATCCCGTGAACAATTCCATCGGTGATCTGCTCGGAGTTGAGAAAGCCGCGATCTGGCCCTGCGCCATCGCAGCTTTGGTGATGGGCGTTGCTCCCATCATGTGGCTGGCGGCGATCGATCCCGCGGTGCAGGCTGCACTCACCCCATTCGCGCAGGTGGTCAGTAAGGTGGTGGTGCAATGACCCTGCTCCTTGCGCAAATGCAGGCAATCCCGCAATCCGTCGATTACGTCCGCATCTTGCCCGAGCTCGTTCTCTCGATTTTCGGCATTCTGGTGATGGTCCTAGACCCGCTGGTGGATGAAGAGAAAAGTCAGAAGACCCTGGGTTACATCGGCTTCATTGGAACTATCGCAGCGCTGCTCTCCACCTGGTACATGGCGCAATCTCCCGGCCTCGCCTTCTCCAACATCGTGCGCGTGGACAGCTTCAGCATTTTCTTTACTTGTCTCGTGATCGCGATCGCCGCCGTCGTCATTCTGAGTTCTTTCGAATACATGGCCGTGCAGCGCATCCGCGCCGGCGAATACTACGCGCTGATCCTGTTCAGCGTAGTCGGAATGGTCTTGATGGCCTCAGCTGTCGAGCTGGTGATGATCTTCATCGGCCTTGAGATCTCCTCCATCTCCACATACATCCTGGCTGGATTCCGCCGTCACGAAGCGTCCAGCAGCGAATCATCGCTGAAGTACTTCCTGCTCGGCTCCTTCGCCACCGCCTTCTTTCTCTATGGCGTAGCCCTCATGTTCGGCGCGACCGGCTCTACAAACATCGACATAATTTCCCAGAAATTGCAGTCCGGAAGCGTTGGCCTGCTGGTTTATGCGGCGATGGCCATGATGTTCGTCGGCCTGGGATTCAAGGTCGCCATCGCCCCTTTTCATATCTGGACGCCCGACGTTTATGAAGGCGCTCCCGCCCCGGTCGTGGGCTTCATGTCGACCGCTCCCAAGGCCGCCGCCTTCGCCGTCCTGCTCCGGGTCGTATTTGCTATCAATGCTCCAGGACGCTTCTGGTTTCTCTGGGTCGCTGCGGCACTGTCTATGACCCTGGGCAACGTCGGAGCCCTCGTACAGAGCAACGTCAAGCGCCTGCTCGCTTATTCGTCGATAGCCCACGCCGGATACCTGCTCGTCGCCTTCGCGATGACCACGCAGGAGAATTCGGCGACGGGAATTTCCGCGGCCATGTTCTACACCGCCGCTTATGCCGCCATGAACGTCGGTGCGTTCGCGGTGGTCAGCCACTTCGCGAATTCCGGCGAGCGCTTCGTCAACCTGGAAGACTACGAAGGCTTGGGCCGGTCGTCCCCACTACTCGCGGCTACCTTAACGATTTTTCTGCTGTCGTTGATCGGAATTCCGATCACCGGCGGCTTCTTCGCCAAGTTCTACGTATTCAGCGCCGCTCTCCGTGCGGACCTCGTCTGGCTCACGCTGATTGGTGTCGTCAACAGCGCGATCGGCGCTTACTACTATCTCCGGATCATCGTTGTGATGTACATGCGCGAATCGCGCAAGCAGGTCCCGGTCACTCCCGTTCCTTTCGGCCTCGCGACCGCCTTGGCGGTGAGTATTTTTGCAACACTGTACCTCGGCATTTTGCCGAACCGGATTCTGCAGCTCGCTCAGCACTCGGCCCAGGATTTGCTCCCGCAACCGCCGGCCGCTGCCGCCCAAATGCCGCAGCCCGCGCCCACTTCGGTGCATTAACAGCCGTAAAAAATTCTGTAGTTACTATTTGACAACCTGAGTCGGCCGCGTGCATCATGTCTGCACTAGTTTTTCGCTCCACCTCTCAACAAAGTCGCAGTGCCCGGAGGAGAACACTATGTCCCAACTCATTCGCTCGCTTTGGTCCGACGAGCAAGGACAGGATATTGCCGAGTATGCCGTCATGCTTGCGGTCATCCTGGTGCTGGTAGTCGGAACGGTTCGCTTGATCGGTTCGAATTCGAACAATGCCTTCTCCAGCGTTGCCAGTTCGCTGCAGTAAGTAGGCCAGGTTTGTAGTCGCTTACAGCGCCAGAAGAGATCCTATGACACGATTTGCTCCACGCTTCGCTTTTGCCGTGTATTACCGATTTACCTGGCGTGCGGCTGCAGCGCAGCTTGGAGGAAAGATGAGCCTCTAACGGCCACCTCAAACAAGCTTAGCTGCCAGCCGCGATCAAACGATCGCGGCTTTTGTTTTCCAATCGAATCCAAAGGAGATCCCAGCCCATGATCGTCAACATGTCAGAGAAAGCGACGGAGGAACAGATCGCGCACGTGATCGATAGAATTCGTGAAGCCGGATACAATCCCCACGTCACCCGAGGCACCGAGCGCACCATCGTGGCCGCCGTCGGCAGCGGCCGACGTCACGAGATTGAAGCCCTGCAAGTCGCTCCCGGCGTCGATAACGTCGTCGCTATCGCGCAACCTTTCAAACTCGTCAGCAAGCAGGTGCATCCCGAACGCACGATTGTGCAAATCGATGGCGTTCAGATCGGGGGCCCGGACGTGGTGGTCATCGCCGGTCCGTGTTCCGTGGAATCCCGCGAACAGTTGCTCCAGACTGCCCATGCCGTGAAGCGTGCCGGCGCCTCAATGCTTCGCGGCGGCGCCTACAAGCCGCGCACCTCTCCCTATGATTTTCAGGGACTTGGCATTGAGGCATTGAAGATTCTGAGCGAGGCGAAGAAAGAAACCGGCCTTCCTATCGTTACCGAAGTGATGAGCACCGAGGACATCGATGTCATCTCGGAGCATACCGACATGCTGCAGGTGGGCGCGCGCAATATGCAGAATTTTGCGCTACTGCGGCGCCTGGCAACCAGCAACAAACCTGTCCTCCTCAAGCGTGGACCTTCAGCTACGGTGAAGGAATGGCTCCTCGCCGCCGAGTATCTACTCTCCGGCGGCAACCGGAATGTTGTGCTCTGCGAGCGCGGCATCAAGACTTTCGAAAGCGAGATGCGCAATACCTTCGACCTTGCCGCCGTGGCGCTGGCCCGCGATCTTTCTCATCTCCCGGTAGTCGCCGACCCCTCCCACGGAACGGGGAAGCAGAGTCTCATAGCCCCCGTCTCGCGTGCAGCCGTCGCCGTGGGTGCGGATGGCTTGATCATCGAAGTCCATCCCTGCCCGGAACGCGCCTTGTCCGACGGCCCCCAGTCCCTCGATTTCGACGGATTCGAGAAGGTGATGCGCGGCCTGGCGGAGCCATTGCGAAAGACTGCCAGCTTTCCGCAGGTGGCTGCCGCCGTATCCTAAACCTGCGGCGGGGGTGAGCGTAGGGACGGACGCTTGGGCTCTCCAGCGGCGAAGCGGCGTAAGAATTCAGCCCTACCAAGGCCTGAATTTGGCGGATGAGGAGACCCCGCGGCGCAAGACGACTTCCCCTCTATTGGACGTAGTCCGCCCGCCTCCTCACACTCCCCTTTCCTGTGGACAAACGAAACAATTCGTTATAAAAAGAAATCCTGTCGCCAGGGCCTGTTGTCCCCGCTAATCTCGAAGCGGCAGCTCACATACCGTGCTCAACGAAGAACGCCGACGCGCCATTCTCGACCTCCTCACTCATCAGGGCCGGGTGCTAGTCACCGAACTGGCCAGCCAATTCGAAACCTCGCAGGTTACGATTCGCAAAGACCTCGAGATCCTACACGCTCACGGCCTGGTGCACCGCACGCACGGCGGAGCTCTCCCCTCCCGCGAGGGCGCGCTCGAAGATCCCACGCTGCGCGAGAAAGAAAAGCTGCACCACCAGGAAAAAATGCGCATCGCCGAATGCGCCGTCGAAATGGTCAAAGAGGGCCAAGTCCTGATTCTCGATTCCGGAACCACTACCACGGCCATCGCCCGCGCCCTTAGGAAATTTCAAACTCTCACCATCATCACCAATGCCGTAAATATCG
>JAICJP010000152.1 GCA_025928375.1 Candidatus Sulfotelmatobacter sp. | reverse complement strand
GTTTTCACTTGGGCTGAGGAAACGAGCACAATCCCGAGAACGACGGAACACACAAACAGGCGGAGCCGAATACGCATGCCGAGTTCGATTTTAGGATGGCGGCTCTAGCAGACGCTAGATTACTTTTGGCTTCCAGCAATGGAGTGGGTTCCTCGCCTGTTCAATGGCAAGCCCAAACTGAAGAAGTCCTATAGCGCCAGCCACGGAGTGATGTACAGCTTCGAGGATTGCTATCTGGTTGCGAAAGGAAGCGAGCCGGAATTGGCGGAGTGGTGGTCTCGTTTGACTTCGATGGTGCCGCAATAGTCACACCGGCTCGCGACTTCCCCACGCGAGCCTTTCCTTGCTTGTGACTCTCCCAGTATGATCTTCCGCGCTGTGAAAATGTACGTACAAAAGGATATGCACAATGCGCACTTACGGTTCTGGCAACTTCTGGGCAAGCAAATCCGGAACGCTGTACTACCGCGTCTGGGTGGATCACGTTCGGTTCCAGTTTAGGCTGGGCAAGACTTCGGACTTCCCCACGCAGAAGGCACGAGACGCAGCTGCACGCGAAGTCCTCGCCAAGCTTCCCACCACGTCGCCTCGCGACGTTCGCAACGTCACGCTGGCCGAATTCACTGAGCGCGTCTATCTGCCTTGGGCTAAGGAATTCGTGCGCTTGTCTACCTACAACGAGTACAAAGGCATGTACGAGCGCCACGTCAAGGCGCATGCCCACAAACCAATCCGGCATTACTCCACTCCGCAGGTGCAGGACATGCTCAACTCGATAGCGGAGCCCACCATGAGCGTCACGAGCCTTCGGCACGTTCGCATGCTCATCTCCGGCGTGTTCAAGTTCGCCAAGCAACGTGGTCTCTACACCGGCGAGAATCCGGCGAAGGCTTGTAGGCTCCCATCTGGCCTGAAGCCTCCACGCGCCACGTCCGCTTATACGCTGCAACAAATCAACGCGGTATTGGCACAACTCGAATCCGACTTGGAAGCGCGTGCCATAGTGGCGGTCTGCGCCTTCGCCGGATTACGCAGATCAGAAGTGCAGGGACTCCGGTGGCAAGATTGGCAGGATGACCAGCTGCACGTCAAGCAGTCAGTGTTCAATGGATACGAGAACGAACCCAAGTCTCCGGCGTCCAAGAATTGGGTGCCGGTCATACCGCAGCTGAAGGAAGCGCTAGAGGCTTACCGCGCTGATCTCATCGCCAACGATAACTTCCCGGACGAAGCGTTGCGCCTGTTCGGCAAAGACCACCGAATGTTCCTGTACACGCTGGACCACTATGGCCGCAAGGTCATCTCCGCAGCCTTCCGGCGAGCCAAAGTGAAGTGGGAAGGCTATCACGCGTTCCGCAGAGGCTTGGCGAGCAATCTATTTGAGCTGGGCGCGTCCGACCTTCTTGTGATGCGAGTCCTCCGCCATGCGTCCGTGCAGGTGACGAGAAGCAGCTACATCAAGGTGCGTGATAACCTTCTCGAAGATGCAATGATGGAGTTCTCCCGGAAATTAGGCTCGAATCAGGATGACGCGAGCCGGTCCGGATCAGCTAAGTAATTGACAATAAACAACGGAAGCGCATAGATTCCGGTGAATCTCACGGTCTTCAAAACCGGCGGGTGGCGGGTAATCCCGTCACCGATGGGTTCGACCCCCATTCGCTTCCGCCATTTTTCTCAATTTGGCTGACTAACGATCAATCGCCTTCGAACAGTGATAGCGAGACCGCGTTGCCGGTTGCGATGTAGCGGGCGTCTTTCACGTGCAAGTGATCGCCCGCGTCATAATCACCTCGTATTCGGGGCGGGTGGGCTGGATCGCGCACTGGTGCGTCAAAATCAACCACTGCGTCGAATGCGCCACTCTGCAGAATCCAGGTGTTGACCTCTTGCGAACAGCTTCCCGCTCCGGCGTAAAAAACTCAACGTGCGGTTGCTTAAAGAACGCGTTCTCGAAGGGTGGTATGGTCGTCCCGATAATTCGAATACCCTTCTTGTGCGCACGCGCGATGAGCTGACGATAGTCGGCTATGATGTCCTTGGTGCTCACCTTTTCGTCTGCAGGAGTGAACGCGAAACCGGGGAACAAGATGTCATTGATCCCCAGGCACACGAAAACATATTTGACCCCAGGCTGGGAAAGGAAGTCCCGTTCGAACCTCGACACCCCAGATTCCCCGAGTGCCGCGCCAAATGGACTGGTTGGAACCAGCGGGCTGTCATGCAACAGCCGATTTCCGATGTTCCCGAGATTCAACACACCAAGTCGCGACTTTGCTCCCCAGCTTTCTGCAATCGCTCCGCCAGTGCGTCCGGCCAGCGGTGATCGGCATCCGTGATTGATCCGTCGCCGTCGGTGAGAGACAATCCCAATGCGACAATCGTCGCTCCATCAAAGGGGCGACTACATCCACTCCCGTGAGGAACGGCCAGGAATCGATCGTCTTTTTAACTGGCAGCTTGACCGCTCCCGTGAAGTCCCCTGTACTCGAGACGTAGCTTGTCTGGGGCGCCAGAATGTGTGAGGTTGTCGCCTTCGTCGACTGCGGAAGAAAGAGACTGATCGCCAGATCGCTCAGCGCAGGTGCCTCGAACTCGACCGGATCGCTCAGGATCTGCGAATGTGAGGGAACCGAAACGGATGCGTGCCTCTGAAACAGCAGTTTCCGATCTGAGGCAGAATCGATCTCTGCCCCCGCTGTTCGACGCGCAATGTGCGCGCCCCTAATTAGCAGCGGCTGATCACCGTAGGTATTCGAAATCTTGATTCTGACTTCCTTTCCCTCAGCGCTGGTATGCACAATGAGGCGCAGCGTCTCGTTGCGGAAGGTGTCGATCTCTCCCGGGAGAGCAGGTTGTGGCGCTGTTGCCCAGGTGCCAATCCAGTGTTCACGGGCCAGATTTGCCTGTGCCGCGCTTGCAGCTTCCACGATGATCAAAACCACAACCATGACCGTCGCAATCGAAACTATCCGCCAACGGTTCCCCATCGCGTGACGGCCATCCCTTTCCGGTTCCTTTGAAGACGTACGATGAGACGATCAGCTTCATGAGGCAATCACTCGATTCGGCGAAACTTGGGCATACGGAGAAAGTGGATGGCATGCGCCGTCTCGACCGCTTTGCGCGCGTCTTCGAGAATACGGGCACCCCGGAAGCCGACTTCGAGGCCGCCGTTGCTCACGAACGTGACATCTCTCCTTCTTTAGATGGGCGCATGGTGGGCCGCGCCTCGCGGAAAGCCTCGCCGAAGTCGCCGAGCCAGTTGTCTCTGTTCTAAAAATCCGTTACCAAATCGATTTTGTGGGTGATATCCTGCGCGGTACGATTTGCGCAATCGCTTAGCTTAATACACCCCAAATTAGGAGGAGGCTGAATGCGCTTTCGCCCTGTCCTGCTTCTGCTCATTGTCCCGTTGATGGCTGGATCGATTTCTTCCGCGCAAGAGACACAGCCTGCCTATCGCAACCCGAAGCTTACGGTCGAGGAGCGGGCGGCGGATCTGCTGCAGCGCATGACGCTCGAAGAGAAGGTCGACCAGCTGGCATTTGCCAGACGCCACGCTCAAGCTTCGAACCCGGAAGAGAAGCAGATATTCAACGAACTGAGCAAGCTTTGGCACGAAGACGCGCAGGTTAGTGCTCACGATGCCGCTGAAATCCGAAACAAGGCACAGCACTTCCTGGTGGAAAAGACGCGATTAGGAATTCCGGCACTGTTCCAAGGCGAAGCGCTGCACGGATACATGGCACAGGGCAGCACCAGTTTCCCTCAGGTGTTGGCTCTGGCCAGCACATGGGATCCTGAACTCGTCCAGCAGGCCTTCACCGCCGCTGCTGATGAGATGGCTTCCTCCGGAACCAATCAGGCGTTCAGCCCCGTGCTTGATCTGGGACGCGATCCGCGGTGGGGACGCACGGAAGAAACCTACGGCGAGGATCCATATCTTGTTTCCCGCATGGGAGTGGCGGCCATTGAGGGTTTGCAAGGCCCTTCATGGATGATTGATCGCCACCACGTATTGGCCACGATGAAGCACTTCGCAGCTCATGGTCAGCCCGAGAGCGGGACGAATACGGCGCCGGTGAATCTATCGGAGCGGGAATTGCGCGAGACCTTCCTCGTGCCCTTCGAGGCGGCGGTCAAAGAAGCGCACGTGGGCAGCGTGATGGCTTCTTACAACGAAATCGATGGCATTCCTTCCCATGTGAATCCCTGGCTGCTGGAGAAAGTTCTGCGGCAGGAGTGGGGCTTTCGAGGATATGTGACCTCGGACGGAGATGGATTGCAGATGCTGGTCAACACGCATCATGTGGCGGTTGATTTTGCCGAGGCCGCCCGCAAGGCGCTGGCAGCCGGCATCGAGTACGACCTTTCCGACGGCTCGGTTTACGCTACGGTCCTCGACCAGGTTCGCGCCGGCAAGATTCCGGCAGCCGAGTTGGATCGCGCTGTAAGAGACGTGCTCGAAGTGAAGTTCCGGTTGGGGTTGTTTGAGAATCCATACGTGGATCCCGACTACGCACAAAAGATCACGAACAGCGCCGAGCATCAGCAACTGGCGTTGAAAGTCGCAGAGAAGGCGATCGTGCTGCTGAAGAACGACAAGAACCTGCTGCCGCTGGACGCTCAGAAATTCAAGACCGTTGCGGTCATCGGGCCCAATGCGGCCGATGTTCATCTGGGCGGATACAGCCGCGATCCCGGACCGGGAAACCAGATCAGCATTCTTGATGGCATTCGCAAGCGGGTCGGGGATAAGGCGAAGGTCGTTTACGCAGAGGGATGCAAGATCACGACTGGAAAACAGGGCTGGGCGGCTTGGTATGAGAACAAAGTCGAGCAACCCGATCCCAAAGCTGATGCCGAAGGAATTCGAACAGCAGCCGCACTGGCGAGAAAGTCCAATGTCGCGATCGTGGTGGTTGGAGAGAACGAGAGCACGAATCGCGAAGCCTGGTCGGAGCAGCACCTCGGAGATCGCGACTCTCTCGATCTGCTGGGGTCGCAGGAAGCATTAGTCCACGCCGTGGTGGAGACCGGCACTCCAACCGTCGTTCTGTTGATTAACGGCCGGCCGCTCTCGATCAACTACATCCAAGAGCATGTCCCTGCGATCTTGGAGGGCTGGTACCTGGGCGAGCAGGGTGGGACCGCGGCGGCGAATGTAATCTTCGGTGATGTAAATCCCGGCGGAAAACTTCCGATCAGCTTTCCCCGATCCGTCGGCCAGGTTCCGGACTACTACGATCACAAGCCTTCGCGGAACCGCAGCTATCTTTTTTCCGGGCGCGAGCCAATATATCCGTTCGGCTTCGGACTGAGCTACACGCAATTCCGCTTCGACAATCTTCGCATTGAGCCAAAAACGATTGCTCCCGTAGGCAATGCCAAGGTATCGATCGATATCACCAATACCGGCAGTCGCGCGGGAGATGAAGTGGCGCAGATGTACGTACACCAGCGCGTGGCCTCGCGCACTCGTCCGGTAAAGCAATTGCGCGGATTCAAGCGTATAAGGCTCGAGTCGGGGCAGAAGATGACCATCGAGTTTCCGATCTCGTCGGCGGACCTGTCGCTCATTGACGTGAATATGAACCGCGTAGTGGAACCGGGGACGTTCGACGTCATGGTTGGACCAAGTTCGGTGGAGACCTCCAGTGTAGCGCTGGAGGTCAGTAGTCAATGAACAGTTTCAAGCAAATAGCTTTGGGAATGGCACGGTTTCACAGGGCGCAGAAAATTCTGATGGGCTGGTTTTGGGGCAGAGCACGGCTTCAGCGGTGCCGCTCCGAGCCCGCTAGCAGGAGGTTTTAGCCGCTGAGGTTAGCTCTTTGGCAGGATTCTAGCGTGAGCTGATAAGAATGCGAATGGCCTGAAGATCTGCATTTCACAAAACACACTGGAGATAAGACCCATGAGGTTGCGACCCGGTCTGCACTTATTCATTTCATCGCTTCTCGCTCTTTATTTCTCTGTTACGCCCTTGCACGCACAATGGACCCCCATGAATCCCGTGCGCAATGTGCAGCAGCAGGCGGACGGGGCGATCTTCACGATGGGAACGGGAACGTTGAAGATCCAGGTCTGCTCCGACTCCGTCATTCGCGTGCTTTACGCTCCCACTGCCACTTTTCCCCAGCGGACCGATTACGTCGTCATTAAGCAGAAATGGCCGGCTGCCAAATGGACAATGCAGTCCACAGATGACGCGGTGATCCTTAGCACTTCCCTGCTGAAGCTTACGGTCACGCGAAAAGATGGAGCCATCGCCTATGCGGAGGCGAATAGTAGCCCGTTGGTTCAGGAAGCCTCACGCAGGCTGACTCCGGAAAAAGTGAACGGCGAGGATACATATCGCGCCGAGTCCTTCATCAGCATTTATGGTTCGCATGAAGGCTTGTACGGGCTGGGGCAGCACCAGGCAGGAGTGTGGAATTATCGCGGCGAGTCGGTCGACATCTCCCAGGACAATACGAATATTTCCGTGCCGCTGATGCTTTCCAGCAAAGGCTACGGGATTTTCTGGAACAGTACGGCCCGCAGCCGCTTCAATAACCGCTTTCCTAATTACCTGTACATCAGCTCCGAAGTTGCGGACGTCATCGATTACTACTTTCTTTACGGCCCTGAGTTCGACAAGATCATCGGGAGCTATCGCGAGTTGACCGGGCAAGCGCCCATGTTTGGCAAGTGGGCCTACGGATTCTGGCAATGCAAGAACCGCTACAGATCGCAGGAGGACATCCTAGGCATAGCCAAGAAGTACCGCGATCTTCACATTCCCGTGGACAACATTGTGCAGGACTGGTTCTGGTGGAATCGCAAGGGAGAATTCGTATTCAACAAGAATTATCCCGACCCGAAGGGCATGATCGATCAACTGCACCAGGAAAATTTCCATCTCATGATTTCCATATGGCCATTCTTCGAGCCTGGATCGGCGAACTACGACTACATGGAGAAGAAGGGCTGGTTTGTAGACAAGTTCAAGTATGCGAAGCCGCCTTACCACACCAGCGGAATGGCCGTGTACGACGCCACGAATCCGGAGGCAAGACAGTATTACTGGGATCTAGTGAATAAAGGGTTGTTCAGCATTGGCGCCGATGCCTGGTGGATGGATACGACCGAACCGGAGACGGAAGGGCAGGAACGCAATATTCTGCTCGACCACAAGCTCGCCGTTGGCAGTGGAAACAAATATCTCAATGCGTATCCACTCTGGGATACCGCGGCAGTCTACCAAGGCCAACGCAGTGCCTCGGAGAAGAAACGGGTATTCATCTTGTCGCGCTCGGCCTTCGCGGGATCGCAGCGGAATGCTGTCACCGCCTGGTCGGGCGACATTGTCTCCGACTGGCTGAGCTTCCGGCGGCAGATTCCAGCCGGCTTGAATTTCTCGCTTTCTGGTGGTCCTTATTGGACTACGGACATCGGCGGCTTTGTGGCAGCCAGCCCCGCGAATCCCGCATTTCGGGAGCTATTCATTCGCTGGTTTCAATACGGTACGTTCAATCCCATCCTGCGCGTTCACGGGACTCGTACTCCCGATGAGAACGAGTTGTGGTCGTATGGTCCAGATGCGCAAGCGATTCTTGTGAACTTCGACCGCCTGCGCTATCGCATGCTGCCCTACATCTACTCTCTAGCGTGGAAGACAACAAACGAGGCCTACACCCCCATGCGGCCGCTGGTCATGGATTTTCGCGGAGACGAACAGGCGGAGAACATCGGCGATCAGTTCATGTATGGTCCGGCTTTCCTGGTGAATCCAGTCACTGAGCCGGCGATTTCGACCCGTCCGGTCTACCTGCCACAAATTAGCTGGTACGACTTCTGGACGGGAACGGCAAGCGAAGGCGGACGCTTCATCAATGCGATGACCCCACTCGACAGGCTGCCGCTTTATGTAAGGGCGGGATCGATCGTTCCGCTCGGACCTGACGAAGAATGGTCCACGCAGAAGCCAGCAGATCCCCTCGAGTTGCGAATCTACGCGGGCGCAGATGGAGACTTTACCCTCTATGAAGACGAGAACGACAATTACAACTATGAAAAGGGCGTTTACGCGACTATTCCACTGCATTGGGACGATAAGGGCCAGATGTTGACGATCGGCGAACGCAAGGGACAGTTTCCGGGCATGCTGGAGAACCGCAGCTTCCGGGTGGTTTTCGTTCGCGAGAACCACGGCGTGGGCGTGAATGCCTCGGACGAACCCGACAAGATTGTCCAGTACTCCGGAAAGCAGATCAACGTGAGTCGCTGATCTCGGAAACATTCCTAAAAACATGTTCGTCTTGACTTCTCGCCTGGCTCGGCGCAATATGGCGTTACGCGACATGTCGCCGGAGGATATAATGGAGCCTTTGCCACTCACCGAACCAGTCCTGCTGATTCTGTTAAGCCTGGCGGGACAGGCGCAGCACGGCTACTCCATCCTCAAGGATGTGGAGCGCATGAGCAATGGGCGGGTCGTGATGAGCACCGGGACATTGTATGGAGCATTGCGGCGCTTGCTGGATGACCGCTGGATCGAGCGCATCGAGGAGCGGGACAGCCCGCGAGGCAGGCAGGCTTACCGTCTTACGCCGCACGGACGCAAAAACCTGCAAGCCGAGGTGAACCGGATGAAGCACCTGACGCGACTGGCCGGGCTGCGCGTAGCGACGAAGGAGAGCTGACGATGCTCAGTATCTATGAGCAGTTGCTGCGGCTTTATCCAGCTTCGTATCGACAGCAATTCGAAGACGAAATGCTGTCGGTATTTCACGAGTTGCGATCTGAAAACAGGATCCACACTCGTCTCCGCCGTGGCATTTTCTACCTTCGCGAGATTACGGGAGTGCTGCGGGGCGCAGCCAGTGAGAGATGCAGAGTTCTGCGGGGGAAGGATGTTGGGTTGTTCGAAGGAGGATTTATGATGCGCGACGGTTTTCGATTTCCCAAGACTACAGCCGTCCTGATGACGCTTATTCTGGCGGGTATCGTCGTGGCGATTCAAAAAGGCGAGGCCATCCAGGCGTCGCTGCCAGCGTCGAATCCGCCGATTGGGGCTATCCAGCCGCACCCGGCAATGTTGGCATCGATCGTTAGCTTTCTCTTGATCTTCTACGCCGCGGGTAGCATTGGATGGATCATTCTGCTTGCGCTGCGAAAGTTTGGAGTTCGGCGGGTCGACGAAGCTTCCGGCCAGAAATGAGCAGAATGCTGAGTTCATTGCCGGTTGTTGCGGGGAATCCGGCTTGTGGGTAGACTCTGGGTCTCGAGGGCCTCCATACCACTCCCATGACCTTTCCCCGAACCCGCAGTGTCCTGTTTGTCTGCTTTCTGTTCACTTGCGCCACTCTCGCGCTGTCGCAGAGTTCGCTCGATACCGCAGTTGCCGACTACGTAAAAACTGAGATGGAGCGCCAGCACATCCCTGGCCTCGCTCTGCTGGTAACTCGCGACGGCAAGGTCGTCCGCTCCGAAGGATTCGGACTTGCCAACGTCGAATTGCAAGTCGCGGTAAAGCCGGAGACGATCTTTCAGTCGGGATCCGTGGGCAAGCAATTCACCGCGACCGCGGTCATGATGCTGGTGGAGCAAGGCAAGATCGGCCTCAATGATTCGCTGGCGAAGTACTTCCCCGACTCGCCGGCAAGCTGGAAAAACTTGACCGTACGCGAACTGCTCAGCCACACCGGCGGCTTCGGCGATTATCCCAAAAACTTCAACTTCCGAAAGGACTGGACGGAACCTCAACTGCTGAAGCTGGTGGAAAGTATTCCGCTGGCCTACCCGCCGAGCACGAAATGGGAGTACAGCAATCTGGGCTACCTGACTTTGGGAATTCTCATTCACCGCGTGAGCGGAGAATTTTACGGCGACTTTTTGCAGCAGCGAGTTTTTCAGCCGCTGGGAATGCAGGCAACTCGAATCATCAGCGAGGCTGACATCGTTCCCAATCGCGCCGCCGGATACCGCTTGCTCAAAGGTGAATTGAAAAACCAGGAATGGGTAGCGCCTGCGATGAACACGACCGCCGATGGAAGCCTGTACTTCTCGATCGTCGATTTATCCAAATGGGATGCGGCGCTCTACGAAGGCAAGCTGTTAAAGCG